>NZ_JBEXUS010000184.1:0-9134 GCF_040614455.1 Nocardia sp. NPDC005978 | reverse complement strand
CGGCGGTGGCGGCGCGCGCATTCCGGGCGCGGGGCCGCGCCGCAGGTCCCCGCGGTGGCCATTCGCGGGGACGGAACCTATGTCGTCGCGGGCGGGCTCGGTTCGTCCGGGGCGGTCGCCGTGCGGTGGCTGCTGGACGCGGGCGCGCGCGACGTGGTGGTGCTGACCCGGCAGCCGCGTGCGCTGCCGCCGCCGCTGGACGGGATGGAGGACTGGATCGTGCTGGTGCGCTGCGATCCGGCCGACCGCGACGATCTGGCCAACGCGCTGCACGACATTCGCGAATGCGGCTCGCCGATCCGGGGTGTGGTGCACGCGGGCCGCGAGCGCGACCGCGTCGCCACCGCCAATCTGGTGGCGCTCACCGCGGGCGATCCGACCGATTTCACGATCGGTTTCTCCACCGCCGGCTGGCAGCCGCTGTCCCGCGTGTCGAACTGAAACCCGCTGGTGGCCCGGGGATGATGGCGCCATGGCCGATGCGAGCATCCAGGTGAAATGGAAGGGCCGGCCGGATGAGCACGACTATCCGGCGGCCGCGGACTTCCTCGAAATGCTCGGCGAGCCCGACGTGGTGCAGACCGTCGTCGAGGAATTGCGGGCCGCGGAGATCATCCACAAGAAGGCCAAGGACATCCTGCGGGCGGCGCAGCTGGAGATCCTGCCCGCCTACAACCCGTACGTCCGGCGGGACCTGACCAAGATCGTGGCGGGTAAGGCGCTCTCGCCGATCCTCATGGTGCGCGGCGACTTCCGGCGCGGGGTGCCCGCGCAGATCGCCGACGGCTACCACCGGGTCTGCGCCATCTACTACACCGACGAGAACATTCTGATCCCGGTGAAGTTCGCGTCCCTGCCGTGAACTTCGAAACCCTCGCCCTGATCATGGTGCTGGGCCTGGCCGGTCCGCTGCTGGCGTGGCGGCGGGCCTGGCGGCTGCCGGTCGTGCTGGGCGAGCTGGCCGCCGGAATCGTGTTCGGGGCAACGGGTTTCGGGATCCTGGACACCGACGATCCGACCTTCACCTTTCTGGCCGACATCGGGTTCGCGGTCGTCATGTTCGTGGCGGGCACCCACGTGCCCATGCGCGACCACGGCCTGCGGTCCGCGCTCGGGGTGGGCGCGGCCCGGGCCGCGGGCGTCGGGGTGCTCGCGGCGGTGGCGGGGCACGCGGTCGCCGCCGCCTTCGGCATCGGGCACGGCGCGCTCTACGCCGTGCTCATCGCCTCCTCCTCGGCGGCGCTGGTGCTCCCGGTCCTGGACGCGCAGCGACTCACCGGGAAACCGGTGCTGGAGTTGACCGCCCAGGTCGCGATCGCCGACGCCGCCTGCGTGGTGGCGCTGCCGCTGGTCATCGACCCGGGCAACGCCGGGCGCGCGGCGGTGGGCGCGGTGACGGTGTGCGGGGCGGCGCTGGTGCTGTTCGCGGTGCTGCGCTATCTCGAGGATTCGGGTACGCGGCGGCGGCTGCACAAGGTGTCGCAGGATCGCCAGTACGCCCTGGAACTGCGGGTCAGCCTGGCCCTGCTGTTCGCGCTGTGCGCGCTGGCCACCCGCACCCACGTCTCGATCATGCTGGCGGGGTTCGCGTTCGGGCTGGCGGTGTCGGCGATCGGGGAACCCCGGCGGGTGGCGCGCCAGCTCTTCGCCATCGGCGACGGCTTCCTCACGCCGCTGTTCTTCGTGTGGCTGGGCGCGCGCCTGAATCTGCGGGAGTTCGGCGAACACCCGGAACTGATCACGCTGGGCCTGGTGCTCGGCGCGACGGCGCTGCTCACCCACATGGTCATGCGCCTGTCCGGGCAACCCCTGGTCTTCGGGACCCTGGCCGCGGCGCAGATCGGGGTGCCGGTCGCGGCGGTGACGGTCGGCAGCCAGCTCGGGGTACTGGCGCCGGGCGAGGCCTCGGCGATGATGCTCGGGGCGCTGGTCACGGTGGGCGCGACCGCCCTGGCCGCGGCGCGAGCGGGACGAAAGAGCGGCGGCGGAACCGGAACGGACCGCACTATCGGCGCGAACAGGAAACTCTGACGCTATCCGGAATCACCCGGCGCGACACTCGGATTCCGGCGCGGCCGGACAGTGCGGAGGCGGGGGGCCGGCGGGACCGCGTCAGTCCTCGCGCCCCAGCAGCCGATCCGTTTCGCGGCGTTCGCGTTTGGTGGGGCGGCCGCTGCCGCGATCGCGGCGCGGCTGGGCGGCGACCAGTTGCGGATCCGGCGGTGGCGGGCTCTTGTCGATCAGGCACTGCACGGCGACAGCCGCGCCGACCCGTTTGGTGAGCAGCCGCTCGACGATCACGATGCGCTCGACGCCGTTGACCCGCACGCGGATCTCGTCACCGTGTTTGAGCGAGTGGGCGGGCTTGACCGCTACGCCGTTGACGCGCACATGACCGGACCGGCAGGCCGCGGCGGCGTCGGACCTGGTCTTGAAAAGCCGGACGGCCCACACCCAGGAGTCGACTCGGGCTTGGGCCGGTTCGTTCGGCAGCGCTGATGCCACGCGCTAAGGGTACGACGAAGGTCAGGCCATCACGCGGCGCGCGGTCACGACCTGGTCGGCCTTGAGGTTGGTGTAGGAGACCGGGGTTCCGGACTGCACGGCGTTCAGCAGCTTGCCGTCGCCGGCGTAGATGCCGACGTGGCCGCCACCGTTGGTGATGACGATGTCGCCGGGGATGAGGTTCTCGAAGGCAACGGGCGCGCCGACGTGCGACTGCTCGAAGCTGGTGCGCGGCAGTTCGATTCCGGCCTGCTTGTAGGCCCACTGCACGAGGCCGGAGCAGTCGAAGCTGAACGGGCCCGAGGCGCCCCAGGAGTACTGTGCGCCGACCTTGGTGGCGGCGGCTTCGAGGGCGATGTCACCCACGCCCTGCTGCTTCTGCTGACCGAGCAGGCCGGGGAGGGAGAATCCGTTCTCGTTGCCGATGCTCGGATTCGCGCCGACGGTGAGGCCGGGGCCTTCCTGGAAGTCCTTGACCGCCTCGTTGAACTGCTGCACCTGGGGTGCGAAGGCGTCCGGCACGTCGAAGTTGCCGAGACCCGGGATTTCGACGGTGGCGGCCTGGGCGGTGATCGCCGGGAACGCACCGGTTGTCGTTGCTGCCATGGCGCCCATGACAATGGCGCCCTTCACGGAATTCGTAACGCGAGATTCCCGCTGCACGCTGTGCTTACCCACCGAGCGCCATCTCCGATCCTTCGTACGTAACGCAGTGGGCCGCGTCTCCGATGAAGCGACAGACTCCACTAAGTCACGAGAAGATTACGACTGCCGAGCCGTGTTGTCCACCCCACACGTCCGGTGTGTTGCGATTTGCGGCAAACTCCCCGGCAGACACGCGAATCCTGGTCCCGGCGCGCCGATCACGACTCGATATACCTGATCGAATATGCCGTTATCTTCCAGCGATCCGCCATTTTTCGAATCAGCGCTGGTCAAGCGCTCGCTCGAGCTGCTCGATGCGCCGGCGCGCGTCGGCGAGCTGGACTTCGAGGGTTGCCAGCGCCATCACGAGCGGGCCCACCGCGAGATCGGCGACCAGTTGCGGGTCGTCGAAACCGCTTTCGATGGCGGACAGGATGTTGTTGCGGATGCGCCCCGCCACCGCGGCCTCGCCGGGCACGTTCCAGGACCGCACCACCTCGGCGACGCTGGTCGGCTCTTCCGGCATGAAGCCTCCTCGTACGCTGCCCGGCCCCGGGCGTGGGCGATCCGACACCAGGGTAGCGAGGCGCGGTGCGGCGAACGCGATGCCGCGGGAGCTACCCGGGCGTACGTCCGCGGGGGCGCCGAAACGGAAGGGCCCCACCGAGTATGCCCGCGAACAGCTCCGTCTAGGAACTTCGTTAGACGCCGGGATAATCCCGATTCTTGCCGCTACGGTGTGGCGGCATGGACCCCGTGCGCAATCCGTACGCCCCCGGGGCGGGGCAGCGCCCGCCCGAACTCGCGGGCCGCGATCGTCAGCTCGACGCCTTCGACATCGTGCTGGAGCGGATCGCCCGGGGCCGCCCCGAACGCAGCGTGATGCTGACCGGTCTGCGCGGGGTCGGTAAGACGGTCCTGCTCAATCAGCTGCGCTCGGCGGCGCGTTCGCGCGGCTGGGGCACGGGCAAGCTGGAGGCGCGCCCGGACCAGGGCCTGCGGCGGCCGCTGTCCTCGGCGCTGCACATGGCGGTGCGCGCGCTGGCGGTGGAGCATCGCAATCCCGAGCAGGTGGACGACTTCCTCGGCATTCTCAAGGCTTTCGCGTTGCGCGCCACCGCCGACAAGAGCATGCGCGAACGCTGGAACCCCGGAATCGACGTGCCGGCGCTGAGCGGGCGCGCCGATTCCGGGGACATCGAGATCGATCTGGTGGAGCTGCTGCTCGAGGCCGCGCAGCTGGCGCGGGACGCCGGGGTCGGCATCGCGCTGTTCATCGACGAACTCCAGGATCTGGGCCCGGCCGACATCTCGGCCATCTGCGGCGCCTGCCACGAATTGAGCCAGGACGCCGCGCCTTTGATCGTGGTGGGCGCGGGCCTGCCGCATCTGCCCGCGGTGCTCTCGGCGTCCAAGTCGTACTCCGAGCGCCTGTTCTCCTATCACCGCATCGATCGCCTGGACCGGGCCGCGGCCGATCACGCGCTCATCGCGCCCGCCGAGCGCGAGGGGGTGACCTACGACGAGGACGCGCTCGCCGCGCTGTACCGCAAGGCCGATGGCTACCCGTATTTCGTGCAGGCGTACGGCAAGGCGACCTGGGATACCGCGGCCCGCGATCCGATCTCGGCGCGGGACGTCGAACTCGCGGCGCCCGCCGCCGAAGAAGAGCTGGCGGTCGGTTTCTTCGGCTCCCGCTACGAGCGGGCGACACCCGCCGAACGGGAGTACATGCGCGCCATGGCCGATCTGTCCGGCGACGACGGCCCGGTGTCCACCGCCGCGGTGGCCCGCGAGCTCGACCGCAAGCCCGCATCCCTGTCCCCCGCCCGGGACGGCCTGATCAAGAAGGGGCTGATCTATTCGGCGGAGCGCGGCACGATCGGTTTCACGGTCCCGCATTTCGGGCGTTATCTGCGTGGCGTCCAATAGCTTTCGGCCATGAATATGCCGCGTACAGCAGCCCCGAATCCGCCCGATATCAGGAATGCCGGACGGTAGCGGAACCTTCAAGATCAATGACAGACAAGCGTTTTCGATCTTTGCCAACGACTACCGATGGGTAACAAAGACTCCTACACTCGAATGTGATTCCCATCACGTCCGAGGAGGACACATGGCGACTACCGCGAAAGTCGACGCCACCGAAGAGCAGGCCCGGGCTCTCGTCGAGGAATCTCGCGAAACCACGTGGGCCAAGCCGTCGTTCGCCAAGGAGATGTTCCTCGGGCGGTTCCGCCTCGATCTCATCCATCCCTTCCCGCGCCCGACCGCCGCGGAGGCGCAGCAGAACTCCGCGTACCTCGAGCGCCTGCGCGCCTTCTGCGAGACCATCGACGGCAATCGCATCGAGGCCGAAGGCCGCATTCCGGACGAATATGTGCGGGGGCTGGCCGATCTCGGCTGCTTCGGCCTGAAGATCCCGCCGGAGTACGGCGGCGTCGGGCTCTCGCAGGTCGGCTACAACAGGGCGCTCATGCTCGTCGGCTCGGCACACGCCAGCCTGGGGGTGCTGCTCTCGGCGCACCAGTCCATCGGCGTCCCCGAACCGCTCAAGCTGGCGGGCACCCTGGAACAGAAGCGGGAGTTCCTGCCGCGCTGCGCCCGCGGCGCGGTGAGCGCCTTCCTGCTCACCGAACCCGATGTCGGATCCGATCCCGCGCGCATGGCCTCGGTCGCGGTGCCCACCGCCGACGGCGAGGCGTACGAGATCAGCGGCGTGAAACTGTGGACCACCAACGGGGTGGTGGCCGAACTGCTGGTGGTGATGGCGCGGGTGCCCAAGAGCGAGGGCCATCGCGGCGGCATCTCGGCCTTCATCGTGGAGGCCGACAGCCCGGGCATCACGGTGGAGCGCCGCAACGCCTTCATGGGCCTGCGCGGCATCGAGAACGGCGTCACCCGCATGCACAAGGTGCTGGTGCCCAAGGGCAATCTGGTCGGCCGCGAGGGCGACGGCCTCAAGATCGCGCTCACCACCCTCAACGCGGGCAGGCTCGCCATCCCGGCCATGTGCACCGCCGCGGCCAAATGGTCGCTCAAGATCGCGCGCGAGTGGAGCGCCACCCGCGTGCAGTGGGGGCGGCCGGTCGGCGAGCACGGCGCGGTCGGGTCCAAGTTGTCCTACATCGCGGCAACGACTTTCGCGCTGGAGGCGGTGCTGGATCTGTCGGCCACCATGTGCGACGAGAACCGCAACGACATTCGCATCGAGGCGGCGCTGGCCAAACTCTGGGCCTCGGAGATGGCGTGCGAGATCGCGGACGAACTGGTGCAGATCCGCGGCGGCCGCGGCTACGAGACGGCGGCCTCGCTGGCGGCGCGCGGCGAACGCGCGGTCGGCGCCGAGCAGATGGTGCGCGATCTGCGGATCAATCGCATCTTCGAGGGCTCCAGCGAGATCATGCGCCTGCTCATCGCCCGCGAGATGGCCGACGCCCACATGTCCGCGGCCGGGGCGCTGGTCGACCGCAACGCCGAGCTCAAGGACAAGGCCAAGGCCGCGGTCGGCGCGAGCGGCTTCTACGCGAAGTGGTTCCCGCAGCTGACGGTGGGCTCGGGCACGGTGCCGGCCACCTTCAGCGAATTCGGCCCGCTCGCACGGCATATGCGGTTCGTCGAGCGGATGTCGCGCAAGCAGGCCCGCGCGCTGATGTACGGCATGGCGCGCTGGCAGGCCAAGCTCGAGTACAAACAGGGCTTCCTGGGGCGCATCGTCGACATCGGCGCGGAGCTGTTCGCCATCTCGGCGGCGTGCGTGAAGGCCCAATCCCTGCGCGTGGCGGGCGATCCCGACGGCGTCGCGGCCGAGGAGCTCGCCGAGGTGTTCTGCCGCCAGTCCCGCCTGCGGATCGCGCGGCTGTTCGACGCGCTGTGGGACAACACCGATGACGCGGACACCGAACTGACCCGCGGCATCCTCGACGGGCGCTACACGTTCCTGGAGGGCGGTGCGCTCGACCCGAGCGAGGGCACCGGACCGTGGATCTCGGAGTGGTCGATCGGGCCGAGTACGGAGCAGAACCTGCTGCGCACCTTCCTGCCATCGACCAAGGCGGGGGCGGGCACCTAGGCCCCGGCGGGAATCGAGACGAGTCTGCCCTTCTCTAGCAGGTCCGCTAGAGAAGGGCAGATTTCTGTCCCGATCCGCTCGTCGTGACTCTTCTACAGATTTCTAGTGATTTCTCTAGATTTGCCTAGATCCTCCGAGGCTGCGCTGTGACACGAAAACCCGGCGTCCACCGGCGGCGAGGCGAGCTGTTCGGGATTCGAGCGGCGATCGGTATATCGATCGGCGGCGACAGTTGGGCAACTTGTGCATAACGCCAGGTGTGAGCGGTTAACGAACCGGCAATATCTTTCGACAACCGGGCAAGAGGCGATCTCCCAAGGAGTACGTCATGTCCATCACCCGCCGCGCCGCCGACAACGACGGCCATCACTTCACCGTTCCGGCCGCGGACGGCGTGCCCATCGCGGTACACGAATTCGGCGCACCCGACGCCGCCCTCACCGTGGTGTTCATTCACGGTCACTGCCTGCGCACCGAATCCTGGGCGCTGCTGCGCGACCACCTGCGCCCGCGCTGGGGCGAGGACACCCACATGGTCTTCTACGACCATCGCGGACACGGGGATTCGGGTGCGGCGGATCCGGCGACGTACACGATCGATCAGCTGGCGCACGACCTGGACGCGGTGCTGCGCGCGGTCGCGCCGACGGGACCTGTTGTCCTGGTGGGTCATTCGATGGGGGCCATGACCATCCTGGCCTACGCGCGCATCTTCCCCGAGACCATCGGCTGCCGCGTCGCCGGCGTCGGCCTGCTCGCGGGCGCGGCGAGCAGCGTCACCCGGGTCGGCATGGGCCGGCTGCTGAACGGGCCCGCGGTGGCCTCGCTGCAGGCCGCCATGCGCCGCGCGCCGCGGGCCATGCAGGCCTCGAAACACTTCAGCCGCAGGATCTTCGAGCCCATCATGCGCGAGGCCACGCACGGCACCCGCAAGGTCGGCCCGCGCCTGCTGGCGGTCGCGACGGCCATGCTGAACGAGACCTCGCTGCTGACCATGTCGAGCTTCCTGGACTCGCTCATCCGATTCGACGAGATGGCCACCCTGCACCGGCTGGGCGAGATCCCCTCGCTGGTGCTGGCCGGGTCGGCCGATGTGGTCATCCCGTTCGCGCATTCGGTGGTGCTGGCCTCCCAGCTCGACGACGCCGACCTCATCCGCCTGGACGGCGCCGGGCACAGCGTGATCATGGAGCGCGTCGAGGAGGTCGCGGCGGCCATCACCGAGCTGGTGGATCGGGCGGTGGCGCGGATGCGCGGGCGCGAGCCCGGATGCGGCCCGGAATACGCCATCGCGGGCTGATTCGGCGGCGGCGCGGGCGGTCGGCGGGACCGGTTCGGAATTGCCCCGAATGTCCCCCCAACCGGCCGGAATGCCACCGGACCGCACCGCATTGACCAGCGGTTCTTTCACTCCGGCGAGACGGATCGGGATTCGTCGCGTACTGTGTTGTAGATCACGATGTGTGGTCTGTCACACGGCTCGATCACATGCCCCGAGGAGGTTTCGATGACACGCAGCGAGATTGCGGAACTCCGCTACGCGGTCGGCCAGCTCCGGCAGTGCGTCGGCGCATTGCGCTCGCAGTACGGAGAGGCCAATATGGTCCGCCGCTTGGAAAACGATCTGGAACGACTCGTCATCGACACCGACGAATTCGAGCAGGCCCCGCCGGCCCAGGTCACTCGCGGCGCCCAGGACGTCATCTACGTCCCCGACAGCAAGTCGGACGAAGCCGCCTGGATGGGCGCACAGGACGAGGGGCTGGGCTTCCACTC
Source organism: Nocardia sp. NPDC005978 (assembly GCF_040614455.1). Taxonomy (NCBI): domain Bacteria; kingdom Bacillati; phylum Actinomycetota; class Actinomycetes; order Mycobacteriales; family Nocardiaceae; genus Nocardia; species Nocardia sp. NPDC005978. The sequence continues at coordinate 136 of NZ_JBEXUS010000184.1, read as the reverse complement.
CCGGCCCCGCACCAAGTAGCAGCACCCCCGGTACCCGCCGCGCCCACTCGCGGCGGGTACCGCCATGTCATCAGCGCCCGCGGTGCCTGCCCCGGCCGCCGCTCTGCCGGGCGCCGTGGAAGCGGGCGCCGCGCGG
>NZ_JBEXUS010000183.1:0-9303 GCF_040614455.1 Nocardia sp. NPDC005978 | reverse complement strand
GCGCTCGGCGATTTCGCCGAGCGCCCGATAACGATCATGCTCAGTGCGCGACCGGGCAGCCGCCGCCGGCCTTGGGCTGGTAATCGACCTGGAATTCCTTGACGCCGTTCAGCCAGCCCGAACGCAGGCGCTTGGGATCGCCGAGCGCGGTGATATCGGGCATGTAGTCGGCGATCGCGTTGAAGATGATCTCGACCTCGAGCCGGGCCAGGTTCGCGCCGACGCAGTAGTGCGCGCCGGTGCCGCCGAAGGACAGGTGCGGGTTGGGATTACGAAGGATGTTGAAGGTGTGCGGGTCCTCGAACACCTCGTCGTCGAAGTTGGCCGAGCGGTACGAGAGCACCACGCGCTGGCCCTTCTTGATCTGCACGCCCTCGATCTCGACGTCCTCGAGCGCGGTGCGCTGGAAGCTGCTGACCGGGGTGGCCCAGCGGATGATCTCGTCCGCGGCGGTCTTGGGCCGCTCCTTCTTGAAGAGTTCCCACTGGTCCGGGTTCTCCAGGAAGGCGATCATGCCGTGCGTGGTCGCGTTGCGCGTGGTCTCGTTGCCGGCCACGGCAAGCACCATGACGAAGAAGCCGAATTCCTCGGGCAGCAGCACGTTGCCGTCCGCGTCCGGCTGGATCAGCTGGGTCACGATGTCGTCGGCGGGCTCGTTCCGGCGCGCCTCGGCCATCTGGTACGCGTAGCCGAGCAGCTCGGTGGAGGCCACCAGCGGATCGGCGTCGCTGTCCGGATCGTCGTAGCTGGTCATGTCATTCGACCACTTGAACAGCTTCATGCGGTCGTCCTGCGGCACACCGATCAGCTCGGCGATCGCCTGCAGCGGCAGTTCGGCCGCTACCTGCTCGACGAAGTCACCGGTGCATCCGGCGGCCGCGGCCTGCACGATCGACTCCGCGCGAGCGGTCAGCTCGGCGCGCAGCCCGTTGATCACGCGCGGGGTGAAGCCCTTCGCGATGGTCTTGCGCAGCTTGGTGTGCTCGGGCGCATCCTTGTTCAGGAGCACGAAGCGCTGCAGCTCGATCTGCTCGCGAGTGATGTCGTCGTTGAAACGAGGAATCGCGGTGTTCTCGAAGGTCGAGAAGACGTCGTCGCGGCGCGAGACCGTCTTGACGTCGGCATGCTTGGACACGACCCAGAAGCCGTCGTCCTGGAAGCCGCCGGTCTGCGGCGACTTGGGATTCCACCAGATGGGCGCGGTAGCGCGAAGTTCGGCCAGTTCCTCCACGGGGACTCGATGGGCCCAGAGATCCGGGTCCGTGACGTCGAAACCCTCCGGCACGTTCGGACGGCTCTGTGTATCCACCACCAGTTGTCTCCTTTGACTAACTGAAACACGTTCTACCGTTATTGAAGCACAAGCGGTAAGACTAGGGAAGGAGCCTCAACCGGCTTACGTTACACATGAAGAACTTGTTTCAGTTCTTACCGGAGGGAAGACACCGTGGGTACACCTGTCATCGTCGAGGCCGCACGTACGCCCATCGGCAAGCGCAACGGCTGGCTCGGCGGCCTGCACGCCGCGGAGATCCTGGGCGCGGCCCAGAAGGGCGTCCTGGAGCGGGCCCAGCTGGACCCGCTGGCAGTCGAGCAGGTCGTCGGCGGCTGCGTCATGCAGGTCGGCGAACAGTCCAACAATGTCACTCGAACCGCTTGGCTGCACGCCGGACTGCCGTGGCAGACCGGCGCGGTGACGATCGACAACCAGTGCGGGTCCGCACAGCAGGCCGCCGGCCTGGTCGCGGGCCTCATCTCCACCGGCGCCATCGAGGTCGGCCTGGCGTGCGGCATCGAGTCCATGAGCCATGTTCCGCTGGGCGCCAACGTCGGAACGCACGCGGGCCCGCGCCGACCGGCCACCTGGGACATCGACATGCCCAACCAGTTCGAGGCCGCGGAGCGGATTGCCAAGCGGCGCGGCATTACTCGCGACGACATCGACGCGCTCGGTGTGCGCTCGCAGCAGCTGGCCGCGCAGGCCTGGGCGCAGGGCCGGTTCGATCGCGAGGTGCTGACCATCGCGAACGCGCCGCAGATCGACAAGGAGGGCAACCTCACCGGTGAATTCCTCGATGTCACCCGCGATCAGGGCCTGCGCGAGACCAGCCTGGAGAGCCTGACGAAGCTGAAGCCGGTGCTGGAGGGCGGAATCCACACCGCCGGCACCTCCTCGCAGATCTCCGACGGCGCCGCCGCGGTGCTGATGATGGACGAAAAGGCCGCTGAGCGTGCGGGTTTGCGCGCTCGCGCCCGCATCGTGTCGCAGTGCCTGGTGGGCAGCGAGCCCGAATTCCATTTGGACGGACCGGTGCAGGCGTGCGAGCGCCTGCTCGAGCGCTCGGGCATGAGCATCTCCGACATCGACTTGTTCGAGATCAATGAGGCTTTCGCGGCCGTGGCGCTGTCGTGGGCCTCGGTGCACAAGCCCGATTTCGACCGCGTCAATGTCAACGGCGGCGCCATCGCACTCGGGCATCCGGTGGGCAGCACCGGATCCCGGCTCATCACAACGGCTTTGCACGAGCTCGAGCGCAGCGACAAGCAGTTCGCCATGATCCTCATGTGCTGCGGCGGCGCGCTCGCGACCGGCACCATCATCGAGAGGTTGTAGTCGCTTCAATCATTTTCGGCCTAGGTTGAACGTTCATCCCACTTGTCGTGAAACGTGGCGTACGCCACACAATCCGCGATACAGACAAGAAGATGAGACGTCAGCTATCTTAGGGTTACCGACGGCCCGTCGTGGAAGACCTTCGCGACGGGCCAGAACCGGGACTCTTAAGCCCTCCGCAAGAACGGTGAGGCTAGCCCGCAAACACCCAAGCCACGGCGGCTTCACCGGATCACCGTCTAGAAGCTTCAAGGAAATCATGGATCAGGCGTAGGTTTTCAGTTACTGAGCCGCTAATATCAATGATACGTATCCGAGATAACGACTGTTAGTACAGCGAAGGGAATTGGGCGGCTCACAATGGCTGATTTCGCGGCGCGGCTGAACAAGCTGTTCGAAACCGTGCATCCCCCGGGGCGCAAGCCGCACACCAACGCAGAGGTGGCGGCCGCACTCACGGCCTCCGGCCATCCGATCTCGAAACCGTATCTCTCGCAGTTGCGGTCGGGACAGCGCACAAACCCGTCAGACGAGACGGTCGCGGCGCTGGCGAAGTTCTTCAAGGTAAAACCGGACTACTTCTTCAACGACATCTACGCGGCCAAGATCGATCATGATCTCGAGCTGCTGTCCCAGCTGCAGGGCTACGGACTCCGTCGGCTGTCGAGTAGGGCGTTCGACCTCTCCGAAGAATCTCAGAATCTCCTCACCTCGATGGCGGAGAAGTTGCGGGCAAGCGAAGGTTTGCCCGAAATTCCTCCGGACGGCACGGAATAGGCCCTGCTTCAAGGCAACACGGTGAGGCTGGCTCGGAGGCCGCACCGCGTTGGGTTGTCGCAGGACTGCACCATGCTCGACCTGACGGGTGTGGGCGCACGGCGTTGCTTGCAGGGCGGCGCCGTGCTCCCACGGAGTCATGTGGTTCGAACGAAGAGTGTTGCACCGGCCTCAGGGTGCTGAGGCCGTGTGGCGTAGACCTCTGCGCCCGTGCATTATGCACAAACCTGGCATTACCCATCCCGGGTCACTCGGGATGATTGATCCGACTGCTTTGTGCACTATGTCGTTTTGCGTGCCATGAGCGTTTCGTCCGCAATGCACGAACATCGACAATCGCGCCTCAGTGCTGCGTTACCGCGGTTACGACAAATAGGGCGCTTCTTATCGGCACCGGTGTTCAATACCGGTGCCGATTCGTTTGAAATCACCCGGATTTATATACCGACCGGACGGCATGGATACCGGCGAGCATCCACTTGCACCGAGATCGTTCGGTGATCTGCGCACACCGCCGCTGTGCGATGATCTTCCGTTCGGTGGAGTTTCAATTGGAAGCGATCCGCCGCACCCGTGGCGCGGCTGTCAGACGCCCGTATCGGGGCGCCGGCGCGCACTCGTATCGGTAAGGCAATCGGTCACCGGATCGATGACCGATACCGCGTCTCAGCGCCGGGCGGTCGCGCCGGTCGTCGCGTCCGCGCTCGCGTCGTAGGCCCGGGCGATGGCCTGGACCCAGCCGCGCGGGCCCACACCCGGCGGCGGCGCGATCCAGCGGCCGTCGACCAGGACGTCGCCGAACGGATTGCGCGCCCACTCCGCGACCTTGGCCGCGCGTTCGGCCACCGCGTCCGGCGGGGTGCCCGCGGCCGCGAACTCGATGCCACCACCGGACTGCAGGTAGAGCGCGTCCATGATCTGGGCGATCTGGTCCGAGGCCTTCAACTGGGTCGCCGAACCGGTCTGCTCCTTGGCGACCACCTCCGGGAAACGCGCGATGAGGACCCGGTGCAGCGTGCGAATCTGCTTGAGCAGCAAGCGCGCTCGCGCCCACAGCTCGATGACGATCCAGACCGCTCCCACCGCGATGAGCAGACTCGCCAGCTGCCACATCGGCCAGTACCAATCGCCCTGGCCCGCCGCCGCCATGGGCTGCTCCTGTATCTCGCGCCGAACCGAGAGCAGCGCGAGCACGCCGACCAGCGCGGTGCCCGAGGTGTACAGCGCGATGCCGCGGCCCAGCGCGGTCCAATCCAGGTTGCGCACACCGGTGATCACGATGAAGAGGCATTCCAGCGCGACGATCACCCAGCCGAAGGTGACCGACCACAGCAGGGTCGCGATCATCGCGAGCACGCCGCCGGCGTAGATGATCCAGGCGATCTGGCGCAGATTCCGGCGCGAGACGACCGGCCACGCGGCGGCGGCCACCACCGAGGTGGCATTGCCGAACAGGATCCACGCGGCGGTGACCAGCCTGTCCGACAGCCAGACCCCGCGCACGCCACCGGGCAGCAGATGATCAACCGCCACACCGATTTCCGGGACCGCGACGGTGGCCGCCGCGGCAACCGACGCCACCGCGACCACGATCGCCACCCGGGCGGTGGTCGCCGGTTTCACCAGCACCCGGCCCACCCGGCCGCCCGCGGCCATCCAGACCAGCATGGCAAGCAGCCAAAAAGTCATCCGAGTGCCTCGTCGAATCGAAGGACCGAGACGCCTGCGCCCCGGCTGTTGAATACGCGCAGTCGGGTCATGAGCATGCTCGCGAAGGTCTCGGCCTCCCATTCGCACTGCTCGTCCTCGCCGAGGTCGACCGCCTGCTGATGTGCGCGCTGGCTGAGCATGTAGGCGATGAGGTCATCGCTGGCCTCGAGCACCACCTCGGTCGCGGCCTCGCCCGGATGGTCGAACACGATGTGGCCCAGTTCGTGGGCGAGGGTGTGATCGCGGCTGGGCAGCGCCGAGGCCAGCACGATCACGTCCTTCTCCGGATAGCTGCGGCGCTGGCCACACACGCCCGGACCCAGTTGGGCACTGGCGATCTCGATGGGACGGCGGCGCTCGGCAGAGATCGCGAGCACCACCTCGTCCAGGGTGGTGGCGTCGAAGTCGGCGGCCACCGCGCACACCGCGTCCACGGCCGCGGCGACCCGGCGGTAGGACCCGATGCTATGCGCCTTGCTCTCGGTCATCGCGGTTCCCTCACACCCTCGGTCCGAAGAAGGCGGCGCGGGCGGCGTCGATCCGCCCCTGCGCCGCGGCGGCGCTCTGGAAACTGACCGCACCCGATCCGGTGCCCAGCAGCGCCATCGCGATCAGGCCGCCGATCACCGACAACACCTTGACCGGTGGCAGCGGCTTATTGCTCGAGGTCGGGACGAAGTCCGGATTCGGTTGCGCCAGAACGGGTGCCGGGGCGGGCGGCGGTGGCGGCGGGGCCGGGGCGGGCGCGGGTTCCGGCACGGGAGCCGCGGGAACCGCGACGGGCGCGACGACCGGCGGCTGCACCACCGGTGCGGCCGGTATCTCCAGCGGTACGGGCGGATCCGCCGCCTCCGGGCTCGGGATGGGTATCAGCAGCAACAGCAGTGGTGAGGCGCAGATCGCGGCCGAGCCGACGCCCGCGGAACCCACGGCCGCGGAACCCGCTGCGGCGGAACCGGCCCCGGCGCTGCCCGCCGCGGCCGAACCCGCACCGGCGGACCCCGCACCCGCCGAACCCGCAGCCGCCGACCCCACTCCGGCGGAACCGACCCCGGCCGAGCCCGCACCCGCGGAACCGACCCCGGCCGAGCCCGCGGCGGCGCTGCCGCCGACGGCCGAGCCCAGCCCGGCCGAACCCGCCGCCGCCGAACCGACCGCGGCGGAACCGGTGCACAGCGCACCCACGCCGGCCGAGCCGACAGCGGCCGAACCCACTGCGGCAGAGCCGGTTCCGGCCGACCCGACCCCGAGCAGCACGCCCAGCAGCGCCGAACCCGTGCCGAGGCCGGCCGAACCCGCCGCGGCCGAACCGGTGCCCAGTGCCAGCGCCGAGCCCACACCCGCCGAACCCAGCGCGGATCCGGTGCCGAGGCCGGCGGAACCGACTGCGGCCGAACCGGTTCCGAGCGCCGCGGAGCCGGTGCCGAGGACCGTCGCGCCCGCGCCGAGTCCGGCGGAACCGGTGACCGCGCCGGCGGAACCCACGGCGGCGGAACCGGTGCCGAGCACACCGGAACCGGTGGCGCCCAGGACCGCGCCCACTCCGGCGGAGCCGGCCGCGGCGGAACCGACGCCCGCCGAACCCGCGCCCGCGGAACCCACCGCGGCCGAGCCGGTGCCGACGCCGAGAATGGCGGCGACCAGATCTTGGGGCCCGGCAACGGGATTCACGGGCACGGAGTTCACCGGCGCGGAGTTCACGGGGGCGGAACGCGCGGGGACGGGATCGCCGGGCGTTCCGGCCTGCGGCTGCGCCGAGCTCGACCCGCCCTCACCCGGCGCGGGCTCGAGTTCGATGCCCGGCTGGCCCGCGGCGGTCGCCGGCCCGAGCAGCGCGGACCCGGCGACAGCTGTCGTCACCGCCACCAAGCGCATTGCACGACCAAAGATCACGCGACAGCCATCCCCTCATCTGGTACTGCGCAGTCGGCTTACTCCAACGTCGTGGAGCGATTCACAAGACGTCCGGCAGCCCCGATTGCCGAACCTTTGCGGAACGCGGCCATCCTAACGGCGACCACGCCACCCCGCACAAGTCTTCATCGCATTAGGGAGCCCCCCAAACCGTACGCCCGCCCCCGTCGCCCCGCACCGAATATGGCCAAGCGGCCCAGCACAATTGGCCTTTCCCGCCAGCCACCCCCCTCCCCACCCGTCCCACCGGCCCCGCGATTCCCCTCGAAATCACCCCCTAACACGGACATTCGCGACTAACACGACAGCAAACACTCGGCCCCCGACCACTCCCCCCATTCGGTGACCCGCGCCACATTTCACAACATGGACGAATGCCCAACTAACCGCGCGAACGTGACGGGTAACACTCTTCCGGCACCGGCCCGAGCCCCCCGAACCCCTCGCGATACGAGAAATCGCCGGCACTCACACGAGCACCGGCGATCGATTTGCGACAACAAGTTTCCCGTCGCCCGCCGACAACCCAAAATATCCGGGGAGGCGGGGGAACCGGTGACCTCAGGCGCCGTATACAGGCTCCGGGGTCGGGGCCTTGGCCAGCAGGTCGCGGACGGCGGGGCCGAGCTCGGCCGGGTTCCAGCGCGCGCCGCGGTCGACCGACTCGCTGTGGCGGTGGCCGTCCATGACGGTGACCTTGCCGGCCTCGACCTCGAACATCCGGCCCGTGACACCGGCGGAATCGGCGCTGCCGAGCCAGACCACCAGGGGCGAAACGTTTTCCGGGGCCATGGCGTCGAAGCTGCCGTCCTCCGGGGCCGCCATGGTCTCGGCGAACACGGTTTCGGTCATGCGGGTGCGCGCGGCCGGGGCGATCGCGTTGACGGTGATGCCGTAGCGCGCGAACTCGGCGGCGGCGGTGATGGTCAGGCCCGCGATGCCCGCCTTGGCGGCGGCGTAGTTGCCCTGGCCGATCGAGCCGAGCAGGCCCGCGCCGGAGCTGGTGTTGATGATCCGGGCCTCGGGCTGCCGCCCGGCCTTGGACTCGTTGCGCCAGTGGTCGGCGGCGTGGCGCATGGGCGCGAAGTGACCCTTGAGGTGCACCTTGATGACCGCGTCCCACTCGTCCTCGCCGAGGTTGACCAGCATCCGGTCGCGCACGATGCCGGCGTTGTTGACCAGCACGTCCAGCCGGCCGAAGGTCTCGACGGCGGTGGCGACGAGGCGGCGCGCGCCCTCCCAGTCCGAGACGTCGTCGCCGTTCACGACGGCTTCGCCGCCGGCGGCGCGGATCTCCTCGACGACCTTGGCGGCGCCGGAGTCCGGCTTCGGGGTGCCGTCGAGCTCGGCGCCCAGATCGTTCACCACGACCTTCGCGCCCTCGGCGGCGAAGGCCAGCGCGTGTGCCCGGCCGATGCCCTGGCCCGCACCGGTGACGATGACGACGCGGCCGTCGCAGATCTTCTCGGTCATTCGAAATACCTCGCTGATGAGTGGAGTGGGAATTGTGCCGGTCTAGTTGCCCGCGACCGCGGGAACGTCCGCGGTGGAGGCGCCGAGGAACGCGGGCTTCTCGCCGCCGCCGTGCACGAGCAGCGACGAACCGGTGACGTATCCGGCCAGGGGGGAGGCCAGGAAGGCGGCGGTGCGGCCGATGTCCTCGGGGCTGGCCATGCGCTGCATGGGCACGGTCCCGCTGACTGCGGCGATGCCGTCCTCGTCGCCGTAGTGCAGGTGCGAGGACTCGGTGTTGACCAGCCCGCACACCACCGAGTTCATCCGGACCTTGGGCGCCCATTCCACGGCGAGCGAGGAAACCAGGCTGTCCACACCGGCTTTGGCGGCGCCGTAGGCCGCGGTGCCGGGCGAGGGGCGATGCCCGCTCACGCTGGAGATCATCACGATGGACCCGCCGGTGTCCTGGCGCTGCATGACGTCGTTCGCGACCTGCGAAACCAGCAGGGGCGCGAGCAGATTCAGCTGAATGATCTTGGAGTGGAAGTTCGGGCTGGCGTCGGCGGCCAGGGCGAACGGCGCACCGCCGGCGTTGTTGACCACGGTGTCGAGCCGCCCGTGCCGATCGACGATGGCGTCGATCAGTGCGCGCACCGAATCCGGGTCGCGCACATCGCACGGCAGGAACTCGATCGCCCGCCCACCGCTTTCCACGGGCACGTCGGCGGGGGGGGGGGGGGGGGCGGGGGGGGGGGGGGCCGGGGCGGGGCGGCCGCGGCCGCTTCCGCGCCCCCCGCCCCCCCCCCCCCCCGCCGCGCTCGCGGTATAAGAAC
>NZ_JBEXUS010000182.1:0-9336 GCF_040614455.1 Nocardia sp. NPDC005978 | reverse complement strand
ACCCGCGGCTTATTGGTGACGTGTTTATGCGCCATGGTGGGTACAGCGACGTCAGACCAGCCGTGGGTTCTGGCGCCCTCAGGGGTTGGTGCGGCCCCCACTTCGCTGGTGGCGGGAACTTCCCGGGCCCGATGCCGCGGCACGGTCGCGTTCAGTGCGCGAACGGCACCCGCGCCGCGCCCGCGGCGGCGGTATCGCGGAACGGATGCCGCCACAGGTCCTTTCGGCCCAGGATCGGAAGCACACCCTCCCCGAACCAGTAGGCCTCCTCGAGATGCGGATGCCCGGAGAGCACGAACTCGTCGATTCCGAGGGCGTGATACTCCTCGATCCGTGCGGCGACCTCGGCGTGACTGCCCACCAGGGCGGTGCCCGCCCCGCCGCGGACGAGACCGACACCGGCCCAGAGGTTGGGCGAGACCTCGAGATCGGCGACGGTGCCACCGTGCAGGGCGCGCATGCGCCGCTGGCCTTCGGAGCCGCTGCGGGCCAGCCCCGCTTGAACCGCGGCGATGGCCGCCGGGTCCAGGGCATCGACGAGCCGGTCGGCTTCGGCCCACGCCTGAGCGGCGGTGTCGCGGGTGATGACGTGCAGCCGGATGCCGAAGCGCGGCGGGGTGCGACCCGCCGCCGCAGCCAGCGCGCGGATCCAGTCGAGCTTGGCGGCGACGGCGTCCGGCGGTTCACCCCAGGTCAAATAGACGTCGCTGTGGTCGACGGCGACCCGCCCGGCGGCGGGGGAAGAACCGCCGAAGTAGATCTCCGGAATCGGGTGCGGAACGCGATCCAGGGCGGCGTCGGCGACGTGAATGTGGTCGCCCGCCAGCGTGACCCGCTCCCCCGCCCACAGCCGGCGGACGACCGTCAGGAACTCGCCGGTGCGCAGGTACCGCTGGTCCTTGTCGAGATGGTCGCCGTACGCGCGCTGCTCGTGATCCTCACCGCCGGTGACCACGTTCAGCAGCAGCCGGCCACCCGTGTGCCGCTGATAGGTGGCGGCCATCTGGGCTGCCAGCGTCGGCGACACCAGACCGGGACGGAAGGCGACCAGGAACTTCAGGTGCTCGGATTCGCGGGCGAGGATGGCCGTGGTGAGCCAGGCGTCCTCACACCACGCCCCCGTCGGGGTCAGCGCCGCTTCGAAGCCGAGATGCTCGGCGGCGCGAGCGATCTGGGCGAGGTAGCCGATGTCGGCGGGGCGGTCACCGCTCGCCGCGGTGACGGTCGTGCCGTGACCGCCGCCCACGAGATAGCGGCTGTCGCCGTAGGTGGGTAGAAACCAGTGGAACCGCAACATGTTTCAGCATCCGTTCTGCGGATCGAGGGCGTCCGGCAGCGCCGCCGCGGCCGAGGTGGCGGGCGCTGATCGCGGAGCGGACCGGGAGTGAGCGCGCCTTCAGAGGACGCCGTGCCGCGGCGGCGGCGTACCCGTGAGCACGAAACGGCCGATGTGCTGGATCTTCCAGCGCACGGGATCGTGCAGGGTGTGGGTGCGGGCGTTGCGCCAATGCCGGTGCAGGTTCAGCGAATCCAGCGCCGAGCGGGTGCCCGCGACCTCGAAGAGCGCGTTGGTCACCTCGAGGGCGGCCCGGTCGGCGGCGGCCTTGGCGGTGGCGACCGCGATGGAGACCGCCGCCGCGCCGGCGTCGTCGAGATCCTCCTGCGCCCGGTCGATGGCCGCGCCCGCCACCGCGAGCAGCGCCTCCGCAGCGCGCACGCTCACCTCCAGTTCCCCGAAGCGCTGCACGGTGAGCGGGTCGTCGGTCGCGTGCTCCACCCCGGCCTCGAACCACGGCCGGCTCCGGGTGCGGACGAACTCCGCGGCCTCGGTGAGCGCCCCGCGAGCGATACCGGCATCGATCGCGGTGTGCAGGATCTGGGCGCGCGCACCGTAGAGCTGCGGCCCGGTGAACGTGAGGTGGTGCGGCACCACGTGTTCGGCGGGCACGCGGACGCCCGCGAGGTGCACCGTGCCGCTCGCGGTGGTGCGCTGGCCCATGCCGTCCCAGTCGTCGACGACGGTGAGCCCGTCGGCGTCGGCGGGTACGTAGGCCACCACGATCCGATCCGCGTCGTCCTTGGCCAGCACCGGAATCCAGTGCGCGAACAGCGCTCCGGTCGAGTAGTGCTTGACCCCGTCCAGGACGTGATCGCCCGCCGGATCCGACCGCAGCCGGGTCCGGTAGTCCTGCACGTGTTTGGTCCCGAGCTCGGACTGGGCGTTGCCGAATCGCTTCCCCGCCAGCACTTCCGCGAACAGCAGGCGTTGCAGTGCGTCGGTGCCGTTCTGCCGCAACGCGTTCACGTACACGAAGTGACTGTGCGGGATCTGCGCGACGTTCGGGTCACCGGACGCCAGCAGCCGGAACACCTCCGCGGCGACGGCGGTCGGCACCTGTGCACCGCCGAACTCGCGGGGCACCGTGATGCCGAGCAGCCCGCTGGCGGACAGCTCGTCCAACTCGGCGCGCGGTAGTTCGCGCCGGGCGTCGCGATCCGCCGCGCCGGCGGCGAGCCGTTCGGCGAACCCGGCCGCGACCGCCAGCGCCTCGTCGGCGTCGGCGATCACGCGCGCGGTCACCGGTCGTTCGGCGATCTCGGTCATCTTGTGCCCCAGGTGTTCTCGGTGGTGGTCACGGCTCGTCCGCGCGGGAACGCGGACGCCGGTCAGGTGGTGGCGGTGAGACTGCCTGTGAAGGTGGAACGGCTGAACCGCCCGGCGGGTTCGAAGGACGCCAGCAGCGCGGCCGCGTCCTCGCCGGTGACCTCGGTGATGAACTGCCCGGCTGTGTCGAAGGAGTCGACCCGCTGGAACGGTGCCGGGCGATGCAGCAACCCGACGAGGGCCGAGGCGAAGCGCGGGTCGACGGCGGCCGCGGCGAACAGGTTGCCGCCGATGTCGGCGAACTCCGGATCGCCCAGGAACAGGCGCGTCACCCGGTTCGCCGCGTCGCCGCGGGCAGCCAGGAACGCTTGATACTGCCCGGTGATCCACTCCGCGTCGAAGGGCCCGTCGTGCACGGCCGCGGCCGCCACCAGGCGCTGCGCCTGGATCAGCCCACTTTGCGCGCCCTGCCCCGCGATCGGGTCGTAGGCGGCGGAGGTGTCCCCGAGCGAGGCCACCGGATGCCCGCCCGCGGTGTGCCCGGCCCCGGCCCGCACGACCGGGCGCACGGCGCCCTTCAGCCACGAGTGCGGGTCGTCGGCGATCACCTCGGCGGCCAGCACCTCGGGCAGGTCCCAGTCGATGTGATCACGGTAGAGATCCCGCACGACCCGCAGCGCGGACTCGGCGGAATCCGCTGTGCCGAAACGCTTCTCCCATTCGCTACCGGGGCGCGCCCAGCCCAGGAACGCCCAGCTCGGACCCGCGTCCTTGTGCAGGTACGGGCCCCACCAGCCCTCGCCCTGATCGGCCAGGATCGAGAAACCGCTGTGTGCGCCGCCCGCCCGGCTGCGATGGGCGAACACGCTCTCGTCGTGGCCGAGACCGGTGACCGTCACCGTGAGCAGCGAGCGCTGCGGCGCGGTGTAGGGACTGCGGGACTCGTCGACCGGGAACAGGTCGGACAGGCCGCCGCGACCGGTGGCGACCAGGGTCAGGTCGGCCGCGGCGGCGATCGCGTCGAGGGACTCGGGCGTGATCTGCTCCACGACGAAGCGGCCGCCTCGCTCGTGGAAGGCGGTCAGGCGTTCGTCGGCCTTGAGCCGGGTGTCGACCGCGACGCCCGCGTAGCCCTCGAAATGCCCGTCGAACTGGATGAGCTCCTCGCGCTGCGGGCCCGCGATCCGCACGCTCAGCCCGGTGTGCCGAGGTGCGCGGGCGGTGTAGGTGTCCAGGCCGAGCGCGGCTTCGGCCTGCTGGGTCTCGCCGAATTCGAGCGCGGTGCCGGTGGCGGGGACGTCGTCGCGCAGTGCGCGCTGGTCGCGGTCGCTGTAGAGGGTGACCTCGAAGCCGGCGTCGAGCAGGCCCAGGGCGGCCGTGACGCCGGTCTGCCCGGCTCCGATCACGGCGGCCGAGCGGGTGGAGGTTGGCGTTGTCATGCGTGAATCTCCCGTCCTGTCGGGGAAGGTGCGATGGTCGTCGTGTCGTGGCCAGATGAAGCGAATTCGGCTGCCCCCGAACGAGGTTCCGATGCGGGCAGCGCGGTGGACGCCGGGCCGCCGAGGCGGTAGCGCGTGCCCCGGTGTTCGCCCGGCAACCGGTCCCCCGCCTCGAACAGCGCGTTGCGCAGGGTGCCCGGCACGTAGTCGGTGGCGTAGACGCCCCGTTCGGTCAGCACCGGGACGACATGGCGGACAACATCTTCGAAGCTGCCCGGGGTGATGGCGTAGGCCAGGTTGAACCCGTCCAGGTCGGTGTCGGCCACCCAGTCCTGCAGCTGATCGGCGACCGTCTCTCCGGAGCCGACGAAAACCGGTCCCATGCCGCCGATTCCGGCCCAGCGGCCGATGTCGCGGACCGTCCACTCCCGGCCGTCGTCGTCGAACTCCTGGAACGCCGCCACCGCGGATTGGATGGCGTTGCTCTCGACCTGCCCGATCGGCGCGTCGAGGTCGTAGGTGGACAGGTCGATGCCCATCCAGCCGGACATGAACACCAGCCCGCCCTCGACGCTGGCGTAGGACAGGTACTCCCGGTGCTTGCGCTGCGCCGCCTCGTCCGTGGCATCGGTGACGATGGTGGCCAGCGCGTACACGCGGGCCGAGTACCGATCCCGCCCAGCGGCTTCGAGCGCGTCGCGGATACGGGAAACCGTCTGCGCCAGTACTCGTTTGGACGGTCCGGCGACGAAGATCGCCTCGGCGTTCTCCGCGGCGAACCGCACCCCGCGCGGCGAGGCCCCCGCCTGATAGATCACCGGTGTGCGCTGCGGCGACGGCTCGGACAGGTGGATGCCCGGCACGGTGTAGTGCCTGCCCCGATGCCCGATGTGATGCACCTTCGCCGGGTCCACGTAGACGCCGCGTTCGGCGTCGCGGACCACGGCGTCGTCCGCCCAGGAACCTTCCCAGAGCTTGTAGAGCACCTCCAGGTACTCGTCGGCCCGGTCGTACCGCTCGTCGTGATCGAGCTGATCGTCCGCGCCGAAATTCCTTGCGGCGGAAGGCAGATACCCGGTCACCACGTTCCAGCCCAGCCGGCCCTTCGTCAGATGGTCGAGGGTGGACAGGCGGCGCGCGAACGGATACGGATGCTCGAAACCGGTGCCGGTGGTGATGCCGAACCCGAGATGTTCGGTCACCGCGGCCATCGCCGAGACCAGCAGCAGCGGGTCGGCGACCGGGATCTGGGCGCCCTGGCGCAGGGCGGCCACATCGTCGCCGCCGTACACGTCGTAGGTGCCCAGCACGTCCGCGATGAAGATGCCGTCGAACCGCCCGCGCTCGAGCAGCCGCGCCAGCTCGGTCCAGTAGGCGAGGTCGGTGTAGCGGTGCGACTGATCCTCGGGATGCCGCCACAGGCCGGGAGATTGATGCGCGACGCAGTTCATGTCGAAGGCGTTGAATCGGATGCGGCGCGTCACGACGGTACCTCGGTGGCGGGCGTGCGATCCCCCGCGCTCCAGGCGAAGGGCAGGTCCGACCCGTTGAGCAGGTGATCACCGATGGCACGCGCCTTCTGGATGGCCGGATTGTGCACCGAGATGGTGCGGGCGTTGCGCCAGTGGCGATCCAGGCGCAGGCTTTCCGAGACCGCGGACGCGCCGCCCACCTCGAACAGCAGCGTGGTCGCCGGCAGCACCAGATCGATGACCGCCAGCTGTGCGCGAGCGGCGGCGAGTTCGGCTGCCACCACGAGTGATTCGTCGCTCGCCCGATCGGCCAGCACGGCGTCGAGCACGTCGGCGACCGCCAGCACGCTCGCCTCGGCGGCGAACGCGGCCGCCGACAGCCGTCCGATCACCTGCTGCACCAGGGGATCCCACCGCGGCAGATCCGCCGCCGAATGGGTGTAGCCGCGGGTTCGGGCCGACACCCATTCGCGGGTATCGCTTTCCGCGCGCCGCGCGATGCCGGCCAGCACCGCCAGCTGAACCAGTTGCAGGTAGGAGGTGGCGTAGGTGGCTCCCGGCGCGCCGTAGCCGGGCCCGAGAATACGATCCTCGGTCACCGTCACGTCACTGAATTCGGTGGTGCCGCTGGCGGTGAGGCGCTGTCCGAACCCGTCCCAGTCGTCGTGCTGCCGCACGCCTTCGGCGTTCGCGTCGACCAGCACGCCGACCCGCTCGCCGTCCCGATCGGCCGCGGCCAGAATGTAATCGGCGTACAGCGAGCCGGTGCTGTAGAACTTCGTGCCGTCGAGCCGCCACCGCTCACCGTCACGCGTGAGCCGTGTCCGATAGCGGTCGACCGCGCCGACCCCCGGCTCGGTGATGGCATTGCCGACCAGCGTGCCCTCCGCCACCGCACGCAGCCAGTCCGTACGCGCAGGCCCCGGCTCGGCCAGCAGCTGGTCCTCGACGAAGGAGAAGTGCACCCGAAGCGCCTGCGGCAGATTCGATTCCGCGGCGGCCAGCGCGATGAGCTGGCGGAACAGCTGGCGTACGGTGACCCCGTAACCGCCGTGTTCCACCGGCACCCGCAGTGCGCCGAACTTCGCCGCCCGCAGCCAGGTGACCTCCTCGAACGGCAGCTGCCGGTCGGCCTCCCGGGCGACCGCACCCGCGGCGATGCGCTCGAAGATCGGCCCGAAGATCGCGTCGAGTTCGGCGTCGGTGGTGGTCTGCGTTTCCACGGTGGTCATCGCGTCGCTCCCACCGGCTCGGGGGCACCCGCACCGGAGGCCAGATCGGCCTCGAGTTCGCGGACCAGGGGCAGCACGCGACTGCCGAAGTACTCGACTTCCTCGTGATAGTGCAGGAATCCCAGGAGCAGCAGGTTCACCCCGCGCTTCTTGTACTCGACGATCCGATGCGCGATCTGCTCGGGCGTGCCGATGAGCTTGGAGCGGAACCCGTCGTTGTACTGCACGAGATCCTCGAAGCTGGAGTCGGCCCACATACCGCGCTTGTCGCCGGTGGAGCTGCCCGCCTGCTGCACCGCGCCCCGGAAGCCCGCCACGGCCTCGGGGTCGGCCTTGGCGATGATCTCGCGCAGCGTGTCCCTCGCCTCCGCCTCGGTGTCGCGGGCGATGAGGAATCCGTTGAGCCCGAATCGCACCGTGCGGCCGTGCTCGGCGGCCGCGGCGCGCACCTCGGTGATCTGCTCGGTGATGCCGTCGAAGTCCTTGCCGTTGCTGAAGTACCAGTCCGAGACGCGCCCGGCCATGGCGCGGGCAGCGGTGGAGTTTCCGCCCTGGAAGATCTCCGGGTGCGGGCGGCCATCCGAGACAAGGGGTTTGGGTTTGAGGTCGTAGCCGCGCAGGCGGTAGAAGTCGCCCGCGAACTGCGCGGCGTCCTCGGTCCAGCTCCGGCGCAGCACCTCGATGAACTCCTCCGAACGCCGGTAGCGCTCGTCGTGTTCGAGCCAGGGTTCGCCGAGGGCGGTGAATTCGCCCTTGAACCAGCCGCTGACCACGTTCACCGCGGCGCGGCCGCCGGAGAGGTGATCGGCCGTGGCGATCAGTTTGGCCAGCACCCCCGGCTGCCAGAGCCCGGGATGCACGGCGGCGATGACCTTGAGGCGTTCGGTGGCGAGCAACAGGGCGAGGCTGAAACTCGTCGATTCGTGCTGGTATGCCGCACCGTAACTGGCCATGTACCGAACCTGGGTGAGCGCGTACTCGAAACCGTTGTTCTCGGCGAGCACGGCGAGTTTCTTGTTGTACTCGTAGCCCCAGTCGGTGCGCTGCTCGATATTCGAAACGACCAGGCCCCCACTTACATTCGGAACCCAGTAGGCGAATTTCAGGGGCTCGGCGGCGATATTTTCGTCATTGTCCGCGGACACAGGATGCTCCATCGTGAGGTCGGTGAAGTGGAAGGAATGCCCGCGCGCAGGGTGGCGCGGTCAACGAGTGCCGCGACAACAGCTTCTATTGCTCATGATCACCAGCCTAGGAGTAGTCAAATGTGCTGTCCAACAGGCATTTTCGATGCAGTGATAAGTTTTCCCTACCACGCCGGGCAGGCTCCGCTCAGCGCGCTCAGGCCGCTCGGGCGCCGAGCGAACCGGCGCGCCGGACCAGGACGTCGTGCAGGGAGCGCGCCGCGTGCGGCAGGGCCGAGGATTTGCGCCGCTGCGCCACGAGCACCACTTCGGTGGCCCGGCAATCGAGCGGCCGCCAGGTGATCACCCCCGTTTCCGCCAGGGGATCGCCGGCGATGCTGTAATCGGGAAGTACCGTGACCCCCAAGCCTTTCGCGACCATGATCTTCCCCATTTCCGCGCCGTCGGTGGAATAGGAGAACAGGGGTTGCCGGCCGTCCAGCAGGCGGTGGACGAACCGGTGCATCACATATCCCGATCGCATGACGATCAGCGATTCACCGAGCAGATCGTCGACCCCGACGACGGGCAGGGCCGCGAGCCGGCTGTCCGGGCGCACGCAGACGACCGGCCGGCCCCGCAGCAGTTCAGTGCAGTGGAACTCGGGGGCGAGGTCGTCACCGCGCAGGTAGTTCACCAGCCCAAGATCGAAACTCCCCTCGCGCAGCGCGGTGTGGATCTCGGCCTGCTGGGCGTCCACCACCTCGACCTGTGTCTGGGGATGCGCCTCGCGGAACTCGCGGATGGCGGGCAGCACCAGCGACACCGTCGCGGCGTTGACCGTCCCGACCCGCACCATGCGGCTGACCCGATGCTGTTCGTCGGCGGCCCGCCGCAACAGGTCCACCGCGTCGAGCACCTGCGTGATGTAGGGCAGCAACTCCCGGCCCTGATCGCTGATCCGCGCCCCCGACCGCCGCCGGTCCAGCAGATCCACGCCCAGCTCGCGCTCCAGGTTCCGCAGCGTCTCACTCAGCGCCGGTTGCGACAGGTGCGATTCCTCGGCTACCCGCCGCAGCGACCCCAGCCGGGTCACGGCCTGGACGTATTCGAGCTGCTCGATCCGCATGGTCCCTCTTCGTCGGTCCCGCCTGGCCTCTCGCATCGAGTGTGCGCGCCGACGCCGGACGGTTGCAGGGTTGCGATCACCGAGAGTCGATGGCGGGGCCGGTCGGTCGGTGCCGTGTGCCGAGGGCCCGACAGGTGGCCGCCGGCCCGCCGCCCCGCGGCAAGCACCTGAGCGCCTGAGCACCGACCGCCCCCGATCGAGGGGTGCGGCGCGACGGCATCGAGAATCATCCGCAGAACGCGAAAGTGGCCCGGAACCATTTGGTTCCGGGCCACTTCGTTAGTAGCGGGGACAGGATTTGAACCTGCGACCTCTGGGTTATGAGCCCAGCGAGC
>NZ_JBEXUS010000181.1:0-9357 GCF_040614455.1 Nocardia sp. NPDC005978 | reverse complement strand
CGCCATCGCGGGCACCCCGGCGGGCGCGGCCCTGGGCGCGGCCGTCGCGGGCGTTCCCACCGGTGGCGCGGCCGCCGTGCCCGGCGCGGTCGCGGGCGCTCTCGCCGTCGCGGGCACGAGCACCGCGGTGGGCGCGGCCATCGGCGCCGCGGTCGGCGGCATCGGCGCGGGCCTGGGTGCGGCCGCCCTCGGCGGCCTCGCGGGCGCGACGGTCGGCGGCGTCATCGGGGCCAACGTCTGAGACCGGCCCGGGGCGCACCCGTTCGGGAGAAGGCACCCGCACCGAAGAGTCTGGTTCGGTGCGGGTCTCGTCTACATCCCCAAACCTCTACGGGCACGGCCGGACACGCGCGAGTCAGAAGAGGGTGGGTTCGCCGAAGCCGGGGGTGCGTTCTATCTCGAGGAGGGTTTGTTTCGTTGTCACGCCGCCGGGGGCGGAGAAGCCGGTCAGAGCGTTGTCGGCGGCCAGCACCCGGTGGCAGGGGATGATCAGGGGAATCGGGTTGCGGCCCAGGGACTGACCCACCGCCTGGGCCCCGCCGGGAGCGCCTATGCGGTTGGCCACCTGGCCGTAGGTCAGGGTGTGGCCGGGCGGGATCGCGCGGGTGATCGCGTACACCGCGTTGTCGAAATCGTTGATCGGGCTGGTGTCCAACGGAATCCAGGCCAGATCGTCGAGTTCGCCGACCAGGTGGGCGCGAATCTTCTCGATGGTCGCCGCTATCTCGGGGGTCGGTTCGGCTTCGCGGACATCGAAGACGCGGTGCCTGCGCAGGATGTATTTCCGCACGGCGGCCGGGTCCGGCTCGGGGAGGGCGAAACGCAGCACCCCGGCGGGGCTCCAGGCGAGGGCGCAGACGCCGATCGCGGTATCGAAGAGCGCCGCCGAGGCGAGCGGGCGGTCCGGCTGGGACATAGGGCCAGTGTGCACGCGCGGACCGACAATTCGACTATTCAAGGCCAGTTAACTAGAACTGGACTGTTTCCTGACGGCACGGCACGGCGGCAATGTCCGGTAGAGCGGTCCGCCGCCGTCCCGGCCGCGGTGCGGCGGCCGGGACGCTGTGCTCCTGGTGTGCGGCGACAGCGGCCAGGTCGGCGTACTGCCGAGCCCCGTCGTACTCCCCGACCGACCAGTCCGACATCGGGGCGTGCGGCCGATAGCGCTCCAGCAGAATGCCCCACCGTTCACCGGACTTGGGGGCGTACCGGTAAACGATCCCGGCGAAAGCGGCGACAACCAGGAAAGAGGCGAGCAGAGCGTTCATGACTCCATGGTGATCCGGTCTGGACTTGAAGAAAATATCCAGTGCCCCGATACTGGCCTTTATGGCCATTCGAGTAATCGGCGCCGCGAGCCTGACCCGCGACCTGGGCCGCTGGCGGCACGACGAACCCGGCGCCCCCGCGACGGACAACACCCGCCGTGCCACCCGCCCCGCCTACGTGGCGCTGGCCGAGAGCATCCGGCTGCTCATCCACGACGGCCGCGCCCCGCTCGGTGTCGCCCTGCCCAGCGAACGCGACCTGGCCACCACCCTCGACGTCAGCCGCACCACCGTCACCTCGGCCTACGCGCTGCTGCGCGAGCACGGCTACCTGATCAGCCGACAGGGTTCGCGCAGCACGGTCGCTCTACCGCAGACCGTCGTGCACGACGGCACCAAACCCGCGCGCAGCCTGCTCGCCATGATGGCCCAGCCCGAGCTGCCCACCATCGACATGACCTACGCCGCCATGGCCGCCCCCGCGGAGATGACGGACGCCTATACCGCCGCGCTGCAAGGACTTCCGACCTACCTGGGCACGCACGGCATGGACCCGGTCGGCATGCTCATGCTGCGCGAGGCCCTGGCCCGCCGCTACACCGAGCGTGGCCTGCCGACCGAGCCCGACCAGATCCTGGTCACCCTCGGCGCGCAGCACGGCCTGCGCCTGCTGCTGAACGTGCTGACCACCCCCGCCGAACGGGTGCTCATCGAACACCCCTCGTACCCCAACGCGATCGAGGCCATTCGCGATGTCGGGGCGCGCCCGGTCCCGGTGCCGCTGCGCCCGGACGGCTGGGATCTGGACGGAATCCGCAGTGCGGCAAGGCAAACCGCGGCCAGTGTGGCCTACCTGGTGCCGGACTACCACAATCCCACCGGCCTGCTGCTCGGCGCCGAGGGCCGCGCGGAACTGGCCGCGATCGCCCGCGAGACCCGCATGACCGTGATCGTGGACGAGTCGATGGTCGATCTGCATCTCACCGATCACGAGATCATGCCGCCCGCCGCGTCCTTCGCCCGCGGCACCGAGATCGTCACCATCGGGTCGGCGTCGAAATCGTTCTGGGGCGGCCTCCGGGTCGGCTGGGTGCGCGCGAGCCAGACCCTCATCACCAAACTGCTCGGCACCCGCTCCACCATGGATCTGGGCACCCCGGTCATGGATCAGCTGGCGACCGTGCACCTGCTCCAGCACGCCGAGCAGATCCTCACCGTGCGCCGGGAACAGCTCCGCTCGCGCCGCGCCGCGTTGCTCGACGCCCTCACCGAGGACCTCCCCGACTGGCGCGTCTCCCCCGGCGCGGGCGGCATGTCGCTGTGGGCCCAGCTCCCCGCCCCGGTCTCGACGGCCCTGGCCGCCACCGCCCCCAACCACGGCGTATTGCTCGCCGCCGGACCGCGTTTCGGCGTGCAGGGCGCGTTCGAGCGCTTCGTCCGCCTGCCCTTCACCCACGAGGAAGCCGACATCCGCCTGGGCGTGAAGGCCCTCGCGGCGGCCTACGCCTCGCTCACCCCGCACGCCGCCGAGCCCCTCGCCCCGCTGACCTGCTACTGATCCAGCGCAGGACGCCGCACCGAACGTCGCGCACAAGACACACCGCGAAAAGCACTCCGCCCCCGCTGCTTTCGAGCAGCGGGGGCGGGGAGTTCAGAACCGCGAACCGATTCGGATCAGCCCAGGATGTCGTGCCGCACGATGGTCTGATCGCGGCCCGGGCCGACGCCGATGCAGGACATCCGCGCGCCGGACAGCTTCTCCAGCCGCAGCACGTACTCCTGCGCGTTGACCGGTAGCTCCTCGAAGGTCCGCGCCCCGGAGATGTCCTCCGACCAGCCCGGCATCTCCTCGTAGATCGGCTTGGCGTGGTGGAAATCGGTTTGGGTGGTGGGCATTTCCTCGAAACGCTCACCGTCGATCTCGTACGCCACGCAGATCGGCACGGTCTCCAGGCTGGAGAGCACGTCCAGCTTGGTGAGGAAGTAGTCGGTGATGCCGTTGACGCGGGTGGCGTAGCGGGCGATCACGGCGTCGAACCAGCCGGTGCGCCGGCCGCGGCCGGTGGTGACGCCGACCTCGCCGCCCTTGTCGGCCAGGTACTCGCCGTACTGGTCGAACAGCTCGGACGGGAAGGGACCCGAGCCCACGCGGGTGGTGTACGCCTTCAGGATGCCGAGCACGGTCCGAATCTTGTTGGGGCCCACGCCCGAACCGACCGCCGCGCCGCCCGAGGTCGGGTTGGAGGAGGTCACGTAGGGGTAGGTGCCGTGGTCGACGTCGAGCAGGGTGCCCTGCGAGCCTTCCAGCAGCACGATCTCGTCGCGCTCCAGCGCCTGGTTGAGCAGCAGGCGGGTATCGGAGATGCGGTGCTTGAAGCCCTCGGCCTGGCCGAGCACCTCCTCGACGACCTGCTGCGGGTCCAGCGCGCGCCGGTTGTAGATCTTGACCAGCACCTGGTTCTTGAATTCCAGTGCGGCCTCGACCTTCTGGGTGAGGATCTTCTCGTCCAGCACGTCGGCGACGCGGACGCCGACGCGGGCGACCTTGTCCTGGTAGCAGGGGCCGATGCCGCGACCGGTGGTGCCGATCTTCTTGTTGCCCAGGAAGCGCTCAGTGACCTTATCGATGGCCACGTGGTACGGCATGATCAGATGCGCGTCCGCCGAGAGCAGCAGGCGGGAGGTGTCCACGCCGCGCTCTTCCAGCCCCGCGAGTTCGGTGAGCAGCACGCCGGGATCGACGACCACGCCGTTGCCGATGACGTTGGTGACGCCGGGGGTGAGGATGCCGGACGGAATCAGGTGCAGCGCGAACTTGTCCCCGTTGGGGAGCACGACGGTGTGACCGGCATTGTTGCCGCCCTGGTATCGGACGACCCAATTGACCCTGTCACCGAGCAGATCGGTCGCTTTGCCCTTGCCTTCGTCGCCCCACTGGGCGCCGATCAGCACGATTGCCGGCATGAGGAGTCTCCTACGGGTTCGACGCGCAGCACCGGTGATGCTGCAGCTATCCGCCGTCAGAAGGCGGTGGCCGGAAGAACAGTCTAATAGACGACGTATTACTCGCTGCGCCCATACCCTGCGACGATCGCGCGCGCCGGGCCGCGAGCACCACGCCGAATCGGACACGCGGGGATCGGGGTGACCCTCGGCACGGTCGAGCGAGCCGCTCGGCGCGGCGCGGCGGGTGCCACCGAACAGGGCTAAGGTGACAAAGGGAGCCGGACCGGCAGGGCGTCCGCGTGAACGCAGTGAGGCGATGTGTTGGCGAGTCAGAGGCGGGTGTACGGCAGTTGAGTACCCATGTTCTCCGATGTGACGGCGCGCCGGTCCCGATCGCCCTGGCCTCGCTACCGCTCACGCAGACCTCCGCGCTCCCGGACACCTCGGTCCTGGACGAACTGCTGCCGGTCATGGCGGCGGACAGCCTGCCGCGCCTGATCGTGCTCGGCGAGGACGCCGGACTGGCCGCGGTGCTGACCCATCTCATGCGCACCGAACGGCTCGGGGTGGAAATCGGGTACGTGCCCGTGGACCGCACCTACGGCTCGCGCGCGTACGCGACCGGAACGGGTTCGGCCGCCGCCAAACTGGCGCTCGAGGGCAGGCCCACCGAAACCCCGCTGATCCGCGACGACACCGGCAAGGTGCTGATCGGCCGCGCCACCATCGTCGGCGAGGGCGGGGAGAAGCTCGAGGGCGAGGCGTACGTCGACGACACCCGGTTGTTCACCGGAAAGGTCGCGGCGCTGCACATCTCGCCGACCCTGGAGATGCCGGGCCTGCACGCGACCGTGCAGCGCGGCCTGCGCAAGAAACGCTGGGTGCAGGGGCGCGCGATGCAGCTCGGCACCCGCGGCGGGGTCGTGACCCGCGACGGCATCACCACCGATAAGCCGGTGCGACGCTCCACTTTCTACCGCCATCACGAACCGTGGCTGCTGGTACGTTGACGCTCCCGGGCCAGGCAACCGGGCACTGACGAGGAGTCCGATGAACTCGCCCCGCGCGATCGGCCGGGCCACGGGCGCGGTCCGCCCCAGCCCCATCTTCCTGCTCGTGGTCGCCATCACGGTGGCGGGCGGGGTGCTGGCCTGGAATTCCGATGTGTTCTCCAGGACCGCGGAATTCGGCGTGTTCATCATGGTGATCGCCGGGTGGGTGGTCTCGCTGTGTCTGCACGAGTTCGCGCACGCGTATGTCGCCTACCGGGCCGGGGACCGCGAGGTGGAGCTGCGCGGCTACCTCACCCTGAATCCGCTCAAGTACAGCCATCCGCTGCTCTCGATCGTGCTGCCCATGCTGTTCATCGCGATCGGCGGGTTCGCGCTGCCGGGTGGTGCGGTGTACGTGCACTCGCACACCTTCAGCCCGCGCACGCAGCGGATTCTCAGTGCCGCGGGGCCGGCGGTGAACGCGGTGTGCGCGCTGGTGCTGCTGATCGTGATCCGCGTGTTCGGCAGTGAGAGTTCGCATCCCGCGTTCTGGTTCGGGCTGAGCTATCTCGCGTACTTCCAGATCATGGCGACGGTGCTGAACCTGATTCCGATTCCGGGCACCGACGGCTACGGGATTCTGGAGCCGTCGCTGAGCTATCAGACGCGGCGTTCGCTCGATCAGATCAAGCCGTACGGCATGCTGCTGCTGGTCGCGCTGCTGTTCGTGCCGGAATTGCGGGATCTGTTCTTCGGGGCGATCGACTCGCTGTTCGGACTGTCGGGGATTCCCCGGGACTGGATCGCCTACGGCAGTTCGCTGCTGCGCTTCTGGAACTGAGCTTTCGCAGGAGCGGGGCCGGGCCACCCCTCGCGTGCCCGGCCTTCCCCGAACGGTATCGGCGCACCGGCCGGATGACCCGAGTAGCGCACTACCCGATTCAATCGACGGGCGTCACATAGGGATTCGCGACCGTGGGCGGCAGCAGCGCGATGGCGGAGAGCCTGCTCACCCCGCACACCCGCATGAGGTCCACCACGATCGAACGGGTCTGGGCGAACACCACGTGCGCGGAGATGCCCGCGCCCTCCACCAGATCCTTGGTCGCGCCCTTGGCGACGGTGCGCAGCACGCGGGTGGCCTCGGCGGCGTCGGGTTGCTCGCCGGGATCGGCGAGGACCATGGCCCGCACCACCTCCACGGCCCTGCCCAGTTCTTCCACCTCGAGGGTGAGGCGCGGATCCAGGATCTCGTCGTCCCGGACCAGGGACAGCGCGCGGCGCAACAGCACGCGGGTGTTGCGGGTGGCGTTGTCCAGTGGATCGGCGACCTCGCGCAGGCGTTCCATGCGTTTGCGCGAATTCCAGTACAGCGGTGAGATTCTGCTGATCTCGCGGCCGCCATCGAGGGTGCTGCGCAGCGAATCGAGGCGGGCCTGGGTGCCGCGGGCGGCCTCCAACGCGGCCTTGATCTTGTCGGCGTCGTGCTCGAGCAGGCCGTCCGCACAGTCGGTGAGCCCGGTGCCGATGACGCCGAGGATGTCGGCCGCCTGCTGCCGGGCGCGGCGCACCGGGTGCAGCGGCAGCGCCGCCACCACCACGATGCCGACCAGGCCGCCCACCAGGGCGTCGATGATGCGCAGATTGGACGCGCCGCTCGAGGGTGGCAGCAGTGTCGCCACCAGGACCGCCGAGGACGCGGCCTGCATGGTGATGACCGGGCCGCCGTCCAGGAAGACGGCCGTGCACATGGCGGCGACGACCAGCAGCGTGATCTGCCAGACGCCGGTGCCGAAGTAGGAGACGAACAGGTCGCCGATGCCGATGCCGACCGCGACGCCGACGATCAACTCCACCGCGCGGCGCAGGCGCGCGCCGAAGGAGACGCCGATGGAGATCATGGCGGCCATCGGCGCGAAGAACGGCTGCGCGTGGCCGATGACGTTGTGGGCTATGAACCAGGCCAGACCCGCGCCGACCGCGCACTGCAGGATCGGCAGCAGCGAGGAGCGGACACGGGTGGCGGCGGTGCGCATGCGCGCCACGCCGCTGTCCTTGGCGGCGTCGAGCGTCGTGCCCAGTCCACTGCTGGTCAAGGTGTCAGTCGAGCCCGAGTTCGGCGGCGGCGCGCGGATCGCAATCCTCGAGCAGGTCCAGGCAGCGCGCGAACTCGTCGGACTCGCCGATCGAGCGGGCGGCCTTGGCGAGCGCGCCGACCGCGCGCAGGAAGCCCTGGTTGGGTTCGTGGCTCCACGGCACCGGGCCGAAACCCTTCCAGCCGTTGCGGCGCAAGGCATCCAGGCCGCGGTGGTAGCCGGTGCGGGCGAACGCGTAGGCGGCGATGATGTCGGCGTTCACCACCGGGGTGGTGGCGGATTCGCCGCCGCGCTCGAGCGCGGCTTCGGCCAGGTGGGCCCAGGCGATGGAGGCCGTCGGATGCGCCGCCGCGACCTGCACCGGGTCTTGATGATTCAGCAGCGCTTCCTCGGCATCGGTGTTTTCCGGAAGCAGTACCGGCTGTGGTCCGAGCAGATCACCGAAGGAGGTCATGCCGATCATTCTGCACCGACTACCAAAATGCTCAGTAGGCTGACCGTCGAATGACAGTTTCCGCCGAAAATGAGGGGTAGCGCGTGTCCGACTCGAAGGACGACCAGAAGCCACACGGCCCTGCCGATCCGGCAGCTCCCGGCACGGGCGCCGAACAGGACACCGCAAAGACCGAGGTTCCGGCGACGGAACCCGCCCCCACCGCAGCCACCGAGGTGATCCGCAAGCCCGGCGAGTCCGCCGAGTCCGCGAAACCCGCACCGGCCCAGGCCAATCCCCCGGCCACCCCCGGCTTCGCCACGATCCAGTACGAGCAGGCGCCGGACGGCGCGACGACGCGCTACGCGGCCGGCGGTCGCGCACCCCAGAATTCCCCCGCCGCCCCGGGCGTGTCGCCCGGGGCGGACGCGGCGACCACGAAGTTCGACGCGGTTCCCCGCGTCGGCGCGAACCCCGCGGGAGCCGACGGCCCGACCGGCAAGATCTCGAACCCCTCGGATCAGCCGGCCGGTGCGGCAAGTCGAACTGCGGCGGAGCAGGCGGCCGGCGGCCAGAGCGGCGAACGCGGTGCGGCGGGTGGACCGAGTGCCGCCCCCGGACCGGGTGGAGCTGTCCCGGCAGCAGGTAGCGCAGGCGCTCCCGGCGGGTCCGCGGACCAGGCCGAAGGCGACTCCGCCCCGGGCACGGACGACCGGACGGTCGCGAGCGCCGCGACCACCCCCATGCCTTCGGCCGCACCCGGTGTCCGGGCCCAGGCCCCCGGCGGATCCGGGCAGCCGGGAACCACCTCCGGGGCCGGCGCGGCCGGCCGCGAACAGCCCGGTGACGCAGGGCGATTCGGCGGCGGTGACGCGGGCCGGGGCGGACCGGTGCAGTCGGGCTCGAGCGGCGTGGCCGGCGAAGCGGGTCGCGAACAATCCAGCGGTGCAGGGCAGTTCGGTGGTGCAAGCGCGGGGCGTGACGCCGCGGTAGGGCAGCCGGTTGGCGGTGGCCTGGGTGGCGAACGTGGCTCGGCGGCACCCGGCGGTCAGGCGGGTGAAGGCCCCGACCAGGGCGCAACGCCCGGTGCCGCTGCGGGTGGCGCGGCAGCGGGTGGCGCGGCAGCGGGTGGCGCGGCAAATGCCGCGCGGGACAGTCAGGGCGAGTTCACGCAGGGCGCGGGGGCCGATCTTCCGGACTCCGAGCAGGGCATCGCCGGTGACATCGCCGCCGCGGGCGCGCCCGTGGCGAACGAGCCCGGCGAGAAAGGTTCCGCAGCAGCAGGATCCGGTAAGGACGCCGCGGGCGACGCGCCGCACGACGGTGCGGCGGACGCCAAAACGGTTGCTATGAAGCAGGTTCCGGCCGGGACCGAGGACGCCACCACGGCGTTCCCGGTGGTTGCCGGGGAGCAGGCCACGCAGAAGATCCGGGTGAGCGGGCCGCAGGGGCGGGCGGTCAGCAAGCCGCCGAGCTCGCCGCGCGGCACCGCCGGGCCGGGCAACGCCGGGCCGCGCGGGGCCGGGCCCGACCATCCCTCGTTCCAGGACCAGTCCGTGGAGGAGACGCGGCCCGCGCCGCCGGACGCGCCGCGGCCGCCCTTCGGCCAGCCGCGCCCCACC
>NZ_JBEXUS010000180.1:0-9500 GCF_040614455.1 Nocardia sp. NPDC005978 | reverse complement strand
CGTCCCGGGTGGTGGAATTGGCCCGGGTGGCCGAGACGCACGGGTTCTCGCACGTGTGCGTTCCGGGTGTTGCCTAGTCCAAATAGTCCCGCAGGACCTGGGAGCGGCTCGGGTGGCGGAGCTTGCTCATCGTCTTCGACTCGATCTGGCGGATCCGCTCGCGGGTCACGCCGTAGACCTGGCCGATCTCGTCCAGGGTGCGGGGCTGACCGTCGGTCAGGCCGAAACGCAGCCGGACCACGCCCGCCTCGCGCTCGGAGAGCGTTTCCAGCACCGACTGGAGCTGGTCCTGGAGCAGGGTGAAGCTGACCGCGTCGACCGCGACGACCGCTTCGGAATCCTCGATGAAGTCACCGAGCTGCGAATCGCCTTCGTCACCGATCGTCTGGTCCAGGGAGATGGGCTCACGCGCGTACTGCTGGATCTCCAGCACCTTCTCCGGCGTGATGTCCATTTCCTTGGCGAGCTCTTCGGGCGTGGGCTCGCGGCCCAGGTCCTGCAGCAACTCGCGCTGGATGCGGCCCAGCTTGTTGATGACCTCGACCATGTGCACCGGGATACGGATGGTGCGGGCCTGATCGGCCATGGCGCGGGTGATGGCCTGGCGGATCCACCACGTCGCGTAGGTCGAGAACTTGTAGCCCTTGGTGTAGTCGAACTTCTCGACCGCGCGGATCAGACCGAGGTTGCCTTCCTGGATCAGATCCAGGAACGCCATGCCGCGGCCGGTGTAGCGCTTGGCCAGCGACACCACGAGTCGAAGGTTCGCCTCGAGCAGGTGGTTCTTGGCCCGGTTGCCGTCACGCATGATCCACTGCAGATCACGACGCAACTGAACGGTGAGCTTCTCGCCCTTCTCCGCGAACTCGCGCAGCTTCTCGGTGGCGTAGAGCCCGGCCTCGATGCGCTTGGCCAGCTCCACCTCCTCCTCGGCGTTCAGCAGCGCGACCTTGCCGATCTGCTTCAGGTACGCGCGGACCGAGTCGGCCGAAGCCGTCAGCTCGGCATCCTTGCGCGCCTGGCGCAGGGCCTCGGATTCCTCCTCGTCCCAGACGAAGTCGCCGGAGGCCTTGTCCTTCTCGGAGGGCTCCTCGGCCTCTTCGGCCTCGGGGGTCTCACCCTCCTCGGCTTCCTCGGCCTCGTCCTCGACGACCTCGTCGACCAGATCGGTCTCGTCGACCTCCAGGTCGCCGAGATCCTCGAGCTCGACCGATTCGTCCTCGGCGATCTCGATCGGTTCGCCGTCGGGCCCGATCTCGGCCTTCTTGGCGCCGGCCTTCTTCGGAGCAGCCTTGGCGGCCTTGGCGGGCGCCTTCTTGGCCGCGACCTTTTTGGCTGCGGCCTTCTTGGCCGCCACCTTCTTGGCCGGAGCTTTCTTGGCGGCAGCCTTCTTGACCGGCCGTGCTGCGGTGGAATCTGCGGAGTCGGCTTCGTCAGCCGATTCGGCGGTCTCTCGGGTATTCGTGGCTACCACGTACGCCCTTTCGTGACGGTCTCGTGCGGCGTCACGCCAGAGTGGTGATCCGGCGGAGCGGTCTGTCGGGGGATACCGGCGCGAGTGCCGGGTTGGTTTTACCGGCTTGCCGCCGGTCTTGTTCCATTGTAACGATCGAACCAGGCTGCTTACGGTGCGATACCGCTAGACACAGCCATCGCGGCTCCGACAATGCCGGCGGTGTTCTTCAAATCCGCTGCCACAACGGGAGTTCGGTTGGTGAGCAAGGGAATCCATTCGTGGTGGTCACGACTGATGCCGCCACCCGCCACGAACACGTTCGGCCAGAAGAGGTTTTCCAGCGTCACGAGCACCTTACTGACTTCCACGGCCCATTCCGGGTAGCTCAGCCCCTGGCGATCCTTGATCGAGGCGGCCGCCCGGTGCTCGGCCTCGCGCCCGTCGACCTCGATGTGGCCGAGCTCGCTGTTGGGCACGAGCACTCCGTTGTACATGATCGCGGACCCGATCCCGGTCCCGAACGTCAGCAACATGACCAATCCGTGCAGATCCTTGGCCGCGCCGTAGGTGTCCTCGGCGAGTCCGGCGGCGTCGGCGTCGTTCAGGACCGTCACCTCGCGACCGCCCAGCGCCGTGCTGAACAGGGCGCGCGCGTCGGCCCCGATCCAGGTCTTGTCGATATTGGCGGCGCTGCGGACCAGCCCGCCGATCACCACGCTCGGCATGGTGATGCCGACCGGGCCGTCCCAACCGGCCTGGGCCACGACCTTGGCCACCGTCTCGGCCACCGCGGCGGGCGTGGCGGGCTGCGGGGTCGCGACCTTGATCCGCTCCTGGATTAGTTCACCGGTAGCCAAGTCCACCGCGGCGCCCTTGACACCGCTGCCGCCGATGTCGATTCCGAACGCGTGGCCCCGCTTGGACATGACGAACTCCCCGTTCTCCCGGCTGATGAGGTGTGGTGTGCACGACAAGCCTAATGCGCGGTGTGCCGGATCTGTGCTGCGATGGGCATCGTGCCGGAATCCGATATCACCACCACCGCATCGAACACCACCTCGACCTCCGCCGTGGCCGACATCGCCGAACTACGCCGCGTAGCGGTACATCTCGCGCAAACCGCCGCCGCACACGTGCGCACGCGCCGCCCCCAGGTCTTCGAATCGGGCGCGGTCGCCGGGGACGCCGTGCAATCCAAGAGCACCCCCACCGACCCGGTCACCATCGTCGACACCGAAACCGAACACCTGGTGCGCCGCCTCGTTGCCGAACTGCGCCCCGGCGACCACGTGGTCGGAGAAGAGGACGGCGGCACCCTGCTGGCGGACCCGGAGGCCGTGCAGTGGGTGGTCGATCCCATCGACGGCACCGTCAACTTCGTCTACGGCATCCCCGCGTACTCGGTCTCGGTGGCCGCGGTGCGCGGCGGGCGATCGGTCGCGGGCGCGGTGGCCGACGTCGCCGGCGGGGTGACCTACAGCGCCGGGCTCGGGCAGGGCGCGCATCGCACCGGCCCGGACGCGTCGCAGATTCCCTTGCACTGCAATCGGATTGCCGAGGTCTCACTGGCGCTGGTGGCGACCGGATTCGGGTACGGCACCCGCCGCCGCGCGCGCCAGGGCGAACTGCTGGCCCAGGTGCTCCCGCACATCCGCGACATCCGCCGGGTGGGCTCGGCCGCCCTGGACCTGTGCATGGTCGCCGAGGGCCGCGTGGACGCCCACTACGAGCACGGGCTGAATCTGTGGGACTGGGCCGCGGGGGCGCTCATCGCCGCGGAGGCGGGCGCGGAACTCATCCTGCCCGAGCCCGGCACCGGGGGAGCGGCGGGCGAACTGGTGGTCGCGGCCGCGCCGGGCATCGCCGGCGAACTGACCGGTCTGCTCGAAAAACTCGGTGTCACGGCCCCTATCCCGCAGTAGGACAGACCCGTTGACAGAACGCGAATCGCCGCGCCCCGGGTGGGGCGCGGCGATCGGTGAAGCGGTCCCGATGGATCGGTGAAAACGGTTCCGAGAGCCGGTCAGGAACCCGGGTTCAGCACTTGGCGTGCCGGGCGGCCGACAGCAACTTGGAGTCGATCGCCGGCGACGTGCCAGCCGGCGCGTTCTTCAACGCCCGCAGCACCTCCTCGGCGTCGGTGCTCGGCCGCAGATCGCGGAAGAGCGAGCCGAGCACGAAATCCACCGTGTCGTCGCCGCGGGAATCCTCGATGAGTTCCGCGCACGGCGCGACCAGCTGCACCGCCGCTGCGGCCGGGCGCCCGCTCACCCCGAACCGAATCTGGCCGGTGCACTCCAGATCTCCGTTGACGTAGACCGGGTCGTTGCCCACCTGCACGTCCGGCGCGCTGGCGAAACCCAGGTCACCCAGGCCCGCCGCGACGTGCGCGGCCTGCCCGCGCTGCCCGTTGGCGTTGAACACGCGCACCTTGGACTGCGACAGCGGCACCGGCTCCACATCGCGCAGGAACCCCTGTCCCTGACGCGTGCCCATCGGGGCCGGAGCGGGCGCGCTGGTGCTGGACGCCGGGCTGGGCGAATTGCAGGACATCGCACCCTGGTCCGATTCGGCCGTCGTGAGCGCGCGGAACCACACCGCGACGCAGATCACGGCTATGACGCCCACCATGGCTGCCCACGGCTCCCAGCGTCGCCGGATGAAGTGCCGCCCCTTGGGGTCGGTCGAGTTGCCTTGGGTGATCAGTGAAACCACGGACATCACTCTACGAACACGAGAGGTCCAGCGCGCGCAAGGCACCGGTAAGCCGCCCTACTTCTCGGCAAGTCGGCCGGATCGTGATCAGGGCGCGGGAAGATCACGGCAGCGGTGAGCTAGGTCTCGGACCGTTCCCCCGGCGGTGACGATTACCCCTCAGTTTCGAATCACGCGTGTTTTGATTGCGACTTTTGGGCCGGGGTCCGCTATTGTCTGGCGGCCCAGATCGTATCGCCCGGGTTGAATCGGGGGTTCGATTTCGGGAACAACAAGGGCATGTCCTGCGTTGACCGAGCGCGATCCGGTGCGGATCAGGAGCATCCGGCCCGATCGGTGACCGGTGTACGTGTGGCGTACACCACGGGCGGGGCGGCGAAGGCCGGTTCGGTTCCCTCGGGAATCGGGTCGCCGGGAGCCGGTCCGGGATCTACGGAGTAAGGACGAGGGGAAGACGACATGGCAACCGACTATGACGCACCACGGCGTAGTGAAACCGACGAAGTGTCGGAGGACTCGCTGGAGGAGCTGAAGGCTCGTCGCAACGAGGCGGCATCCGCCGTCGTGGATATCGACGAATCCGATACCGCGGAGTCGTTCGAGCTTCCCGGCGCGGATCTGTCCGAGGAGGTGCTCTCGGTCCGGGTCATCCCGAAGCAGGCCGACGAGTTCACCTGCTCGAGCTGCTTCCTGGTGCACCACCGCAGCCGTCTCGCCAGCGAGGCGAGCGGGCAGCTGATTTGCATGGACTGCGCGGCCTGAGTACTTCTGCCGAACAGCCCTGAGCAGGAAGTTCCGTCTGCCCGCGCTCGGGACACCGAGCGCGGCCAGTTTCAGCCCGGGTAACAACGAGCGCTGGCCGGTACTGGCCGGCGCTCGACACAACGCACACATCCGGATTCGTTCGGGTCGATGAAACGCTGCCCCATCAGGCAGCGTTTTTTGGCGTCGGAACAGGCGCCGCGGGGGGAGAACTCAGCTCGCGTTCTCGATGCCGAGGGCGGTCAGCACCCGCTCCGGACGACGGGTGCTGACGAGCCAGTACGGCGTCGGGTCATCGGGATCGTCGAGCACGAGCAGCACCAGCGAACCGATCCACGCCCGATGCTGAACGTAGGCGGCCGGATCGAGCTGACGGCCCAGCGCCGCGCTCTTGGCACTGCCCGGCACGCTCGCGCCACGCGCGACGAAAGTCGCGGGCAGATGCGCGCGATCGACCCGCAACTCCGGCGTACCCGACTCGTCGCGCACCACCTCCACCCGATGCCGGGACAGCCACAGCAGCACCCACACCGGAATCGGGAACAGCAGCACGTACGGCAGCCACGCCCGGATTCCCGGTGCGCCCATGTGAATTTCGGCGGCCAGCAGGCCGGTGATCGCCAATCCGACGGGCCACCACCACAGTGGCACCCACAGGCGCTCGGAGTAGAGGGGTTCGCTCTGGCGCTGGGGTTCGGTACTCACCTGAGGGGACTGGTCGGACACGACATCAGACTAGGTCAATGAGTTGGACGCCGAACGCGTAGGCTCGGCCCACGTGACCGGTATTCCGACTGTTCCCCTGCTGCGGCTCGATCCCAGCATGCCCGTACCGACGCGCGCTCATGAGGGCGACGCGGGCGTGGACCTGTGCACCACCGAGGACGTCATCATCGAACCGGGAGAACGGGTGCTGGTCGGCACCGGCCTCGCGGTGGCGCTGCCGATGGGCACGGTGGGGCTGATCCATCCCCGGTCGGGGCTGGCGGCCAAAGCGGGCCTGTCCGTCGTCAACACCCCCGGCACGGTCGATGCCGGGTACCGGGGCGAGATCAAGGTGTGCCTGATCAATCACGATCCGCGCACGCCCATCGAGCTCCGGCGGGGCGACCGCATCGCGCAGCTACTGGTGCAGCGGGTGGAACTGGTGGAATTCGTGGAGGTGGACTCGCTCGACGACACCGAGCGTGGCGCAGGAGGATACGGATCGAGCGGTGGGCACGCGAGCCTGACCGCGGGATCCGGTGGGGTGGGCCAGGTTGCCGGTAAGGAGGCATGACGATGTTCGGGAAGAAGAAGCGCAGCGGTGAGCCGGAGGATTCCGGTCAGTACGGCGACGAGTACTACGACGAGTACGACGACGACGCCGAGTACTCCGACGACACCGACGAGTTCGCGACGCAGGGCTACGCCGAGCCCGAGCCCGAACCCGCGTACGAGGCGCCGGAGCGTGATGACCGCACCGGCCCCTACAACTACGACGACGTCGCCGATCGGCTGGGCACGGTGTCCGAGCAGCGCCTGGATCTGGGATCGGTCATCGTGCCGGTGCCGCCGGGCGGACAGTTGCAAGTCGAGATGACCCCGGACGGCACCCCGCAGGCGGTGCACCTGGCCACCGAGCACGGCCGCATCACCGTGGCCGCCTACGCCGCGCCCAAGTCCGCGGGTCAATGGCGTTCGGTGGCAGCCGATCTCGCCGAGACCCTGCGCAAGGACGGCGCTCAGGTGTCGGTGCAGAACGGCCCGTGGGGACGGGAGCTGCACGCGGTCACCGAGGGTGCGGACCTGAGGTTCATCGGCGTGGACGGCTACCGCTGGATGGTGCGCCTGGTCGCTGCCGGCCCGTCCGGCGCGGCCGTCGACGGTGCGCCGCTGGTGACCGCGGCCCGCGCGATCATGAGCGAAACCGTGGTCAGACGCGGGGACGAGCCGCTTCCCGTGCGCGAACCGCTCCCGGTGGTCCTACCCCAGGAACTCGCCGACCAGCTCGCCGCCGCCCATCAGCAGCAGCTGGCCGCTCAGCAGCAGGCCATGGCGGCCCAGCTCGCCGCGATGCAGGGCGGCCCCCAGCCGATCCCGACCGCCGCCCCCCAGGAGCCGCGCCGCGGCGCCGAGGGTTCGGCGATGCAGCAGCTCGGCCTGAATTAGGCAGCCACCCCGCCCCGAACAGGGCGAGTACGCGAACGGCCTTCGCACCCGACGGTGCGAAGGCCGTTCTGCTGTCATGAGATTCGGCACACCGCGAGCCGACAATGCCGGGTCGTGCCGGTCGACGCGAAGTAGCAGACCGCCGGTTACCGCGGTTGCGGAATTCGGCGTGGGCCCGGGTGGTCAGCGCGAGGCGACGCGGGGGAGCAGGCCGGCGATGCCGCGGGCGCCGAGGATCGCGGGGTCCGCGCCGAGCTCGTCCAGGGTGATGCGGTGCAGGCGGGCGTCGGGGATCAGGGCGGCCCAGCGTTCCGCCACGGCGATCGGGTGGACCGGGTCGTCGACCGCGCCCACGATGTGGACCGGGGCGGTGATCGCGGCGAGGAGGCCGGGTTCGGGCCAGGCGTAGGCGGCCGCTTCCTCCAGGGCCGCGGGCAGATCCGGCCACTGGGAGCGCCAGGACCGGGTCAGGGCGTCGGCGAGCCAGGCGGGGCTCGAGGCGCGCATGCGCTCGATCATCGCGTCCAGGCCGTCGGCGCGCAGCTGGGCCGCGGTGGCGGCGGCGCTGAGCGCGGCGGGGCAGCCGGTGGTGTCCGCGCCGGTCCAGGCGGGCAGGGCCGCGACCACGCCGTACGTGGCTGCGGGGTGCCGGGCGGCCCAGTCCACCGCGACCGCCGCGCCCAGGGAGATGCCCGCGATCAGGATCGGGCCCGACCGCGCGGCGGCGTCCAGCGCCGCGTGATAGCTCTCGATCACGCGCAGCGGGTCGGGATCCACCGCGACGCAGGCAATACCGGCTGCGGTGCAGGCGGATTCGAAGGCGCGGCGGGCGAAGTGGGCGTCGGAGCCGGTTCCGGGCAGGGCGACGGCGACCGCCGGAGTGGGGAGATCGGGCACCGGGCGAGCGTACTGCGACGGGCGCGCGTGGCGAGGGGAGGCACTCACCTCTACAGTGGCGGTGTACGGCCACAGCCGATCGCGTGGCAAGAAACGAACGACGTGCGACCCACGCCGTGTTGCTCTACAGGAGAGCGTGCGAGATGCCATCCACGGGTGGGAAGGACACCCCGTCAGGCTATTTCCGGCGATTGAGCCGGCGCCTGACGGCGGATCTGGATCGATTGGATGCCGAAGAGCTCGCCGAGACGTCCGAAGCGTCCGGCGCGTGTCAGGCGTCGCAGTGCAGGCGCGGCGAAGAGGTCACCATGCTCGGGCGGCTGCGCAGCGTCGAGGCCTGTCCGAAGTCCGCGGGCGCGGAATTCTCGGCCGAGTTCTTCGACGGCACCGACAGTGTGTCGCTGATCTTCATCGGTCGGCGTCGCATCCCCGGTCTGGAGCCGGGGAGACGTATTCTGGTCCGCGGCCGCGTCGGCGAACGACGCGACGGCGGCAAGGTCATCTACAACCCCTACTACGAACTCCGTGGGAATTCCTGACGCATGTCGATACCGACCAGCAGCAACGACGAGGGCCGCAGGCCCACCGAGACCCGGAGGCCGCTGGAGGATCGCGGCGCGTACTCCGAGAACGGCGCCGAGCTTCTCGAAGCCGACCGCGCCGAGGTCGAGGCCGAGGAACAGCGCGAGGCCGAAACCCAGCAGACGCTGCTCGAGCAGCTGGGCGGTTTCAGCGGCCTGATCTACTCCTCGCTGCCGGTGCTGGTGTTCGTGCCGGTGAACTCCCTGCGCGGGCTGGGTCCCGCGCTCTGGGCCGCCATGGGTGTGGCCATCGCGATCCTGATCTGGCGTCTGGTGCGCAAGGATCCGATCCAGCCGGCGATCTCCGGCTTCCTGGGCGTCGGCCTGTGCGCCTTCATCGCCTGGCGCATGGGTGAGGCCAAGGGCTTCTTCCTGTTCGGCATCTACGCCAGCCTGGTGTACGCGGGCGCGTTCCTGGTGTCCCTGCTCGTGCGCTGGCCGCTGGCGGGTGTCATCTGGGGCATGTTGAACGGGCACGGCAGCGACTGGCGCGCCGATCGCCGCGCGATGCGCCTGTACGACCTGGCCACGGCGGTCTGGGCCGTGGTGTTCGGCGCCCGCTACCTGGTGCAGAACCACCTGTACGCCTCCGACAGCACCGGTCTGCTGGCCGTGGCGCGCCTGGCCATGGGCTGGCCGCTGACCGCGGTCGCGCTGGTGGTGACGGTGTGGGCGGTGCGCCGGGCCGGTCATCTGCCCGTGGCGTCGAGCAAGAGCAAAGCGGCTGCCCGCGACTGATTTCCGGGGCGCGACCCCGCGACAACCGGCCGATCCACCGCGGATCGGCTGTTCAGGACCTCGACAAGGGCCGTTCGAGCATCAGCTCCAACGCCGCCTAAACGGCGGATTTCCCACCCCCCCACACCAAACGTAAACGGTATGTGTATATGAACAACACACCTAATAAAAACAAAACACAACACCAAAAAAACGTTTTT
>NZ_JBEXUS010000179.1:0-9998 GCF_040614455.1 Nocardia sp. NPDC005978 | reverse complement strand
GTGCGGCGATCCGGGACCCGGCCCGCGCGCGCCCCGGAGTGGCGCTGCGGGGCAGGCCGCACCGCCGGGCATACGCTGGCGCTATGACTACCACCGGCCAGGAGCTGCCCGCCGAGAGCAAGGGATCCTCGTTCCGCACGTGGCGCAATCGGATCATCGCGCTGGTGGTGACGGCGCTGGTGCTGTGGGTGTCGTATCTGATTCTGGCCGCGTTCATTCCGCGCTGGTGGGCCCAGCGCATCGCCGAGAGCGTGAGCGGAAGTTTCGCCAAGGGCATCTGGTCGGGTCTGCTCATGGGTGCGATTTGTACGGCGGTGCCACTTTTTCTGCTATTGCTGGCGGGCACCACGTGGCGCAAACGGGGCGGTCCGTTTATTGCGGGCGCATCCGCCGTTCTCGCGCTCGCCGTGGCCATCCCTAATTTGATGACGCTAACTATCGTTTTGGGCAACTCGAATGCCGCGCACGCCGGCGAGCGCATTCTCGACGTCGACGCGCCGG
The DNA here is from genome assembly GCF_040614455.1 of Nocardia sp. NPDC005978. Taxonomy (NCBI): domain Bacteria; kingdom Bacillati; phylum Actinomycetota; class Actinomycetes; order Mycobacteriales; family Nocardiaceae; genus Nocardia; species Nocardia sp. NPDC005978. The sequence continues at coordinate 9,497 of NZ_JBEXUS010000179.1, read as the reverse complement.
GATTTCGCGGGGCCGCGCTGACGGGCGCGATCGGCGCCGCGGTGCTGTTCCTCGCGGTGGCATTTCTCGTGCTGCGCAGGCGATTCCGCAAGAATCGCGCCGCGAAGGCCCGCGCGGCCCAGGAAAAGCAGAGCGTCGCGGTCGAAACCGCGCCAAATCCGCCGGAATCCGGCGCGTACTGATTTTCCCCCGCGACACGCGTGATCGATGTCACGTCATTCACCAACACCGTGACTGGTGAGCGAAATCGTGGCAAACTCTGATACGCGGGTGACTCGCTGTTGATGCTCCACCGTCCGCCGGACTGACCAGCGCTACATGTCACTTGGCTGCTACGAGAGGGCTGGCACGGTGACGAAGTGGTTGAATCCCATGGAACAGCGAGCGTGGCGCAGCGTCATCGCGCTGATGACCAGGCTTCCGGCCGCCCTGGACACCCAACTCCAACGTGAGTCCGGGATTACCCATTTCGAATACTTCGTGATGACTCTGCTCTCCGAAGAACCAGGCCACCGGTTGCAACTGAGTGAGCTTGCGCAAAAGGCAAATGCATCGCTATCACGCCTCTCGCACGTGATTTCCAAACTCGAACGGCTCGGCTGGGCGGAACGCGTCACCATTCCCGGGCGGCGTGGCGCGCAGGCCGTCCTGACCGACGCGGGCTTCGAGAAAGTGACCGAGGCCGCGCCCGGCTATCTGGAATGCGTGCGCGGGCTGGTCTTCGACGGGCTGGACAAAGAACAGACCAAAGAGTTGCTCGAACTCAGCGAGGCCATGGTGCAGCAGCTCGAAAAGGGAATGGCCCGCGGAATGGGCCGTTCCGGCCGTCCCCCGAGCCATTGATCCGGCGGCGTCCGCCTACTCCCCCGATGCCCCGTCCGGGCGAGCCAGCAACACATCGGTATCGAAACAGGTGTGCGTGCCGGTGTGGCAGGCCGCGCCCTCCTGATCGACGATCAGCAACACGGTGTCGCCGTCGCAATCCAGGCGCACCTCGTGCACGTACTGGGTGTGGCCGGAGGTCTCACCCTTGACCCAGTACTGCTCGCGCGAGCGCGAATAGTACGTGCCCTTGCGGGTTTCCAGCGTGCGGGCCAGGGCCTCGTCGTCCATCCAGGCCATCATGAGCACGTCGCCGGTGGCGCGTTCCTGCGCCACGGCGGCGAACAGACCGTCGGCGTTGCGCTTGAGGCGGGCGGCGATGGCGGGATCCAGACTCATCGGACCACGATCCCTTCGGTGCGCATGGCGTCCTTGACCTGGCCGATGGTGAGGTCGCCGAAGTGGAAGACGCTGGCGGCCAGCACCGCGTCGGCGCCGGACTGCACGGCGGGGGCGAAGTCCTCGACCTTGCCCGCGCCGCCGGAGGCGATGACCGGAACCGAGACCGCGGCACGCACGGCGCGGATCATGGTGAGGTCGAAGCCCGCCTTCGTGCCGTCGGCGTCCATGGAGTTGAGCAGGATCTCCCCGACGCCGAGTTCGGCTCCGCGGGTTGCCCATTCGACGGCGTCGATGCCGGTGCCGCGCTTGCCGCCGTGCGTGGTGACCTCCCAGCCCGAGGGGGTGGGCGGCTGATCGGCGGGGACCGTGCGGGCGTCGACCGAGAGCACGATGCACTGCGAGCCGAAGCGCTGGGACATCTCGCGCAGCACCTCGGGGCGGGCGATGGCGGCGGTGTTCACCGAGACCTTGTCCGCGCCCGCGCGCAGCAGGCGGTCCACGTCCTCGACCGTGCGCACGCCGCCGCCGACGGTGAGCGGGATGAAGATCTGCTCGGCGGTGCGGGTGACCACGTCGATCATCGTGCCGCGGTCGCCGGTGGAGGCGGTGACGTCCAGGAAGGTCAGCTCGTCCGCGCCCTGCGCGTCATAGGTGGCCGCCAGTTCGACGGGATCGCCCGCGTCGCGCAGGTTCTCGAAGTTCACGCCCTTGACCACCCGGCCGGCGTCCACGTCCAGGCACGGAATCACACGCACTGCCAACGTCATTGCTGCTGCCTCTCCTGCGACACCGCGGCCGCCGCCGCCGGATCGGCCGGGGGTTCGGTTGCGCCGCTCACGGTTTCCCGCACGGTGTCGTCGATCATGTCCAATAGTTCTTCGTGCACGCCGGGCGCCGCCGCGAGCACCGAACCGGATTCGATGGTCCAGTCGCGCCCGCGCAGGTCGGTGACGACCCCGCCCGCCGCCCGCACCAGGGCCACGCCCGCGGCGTTGTCCCAGGGATGGTGGCCGAAGACCACCGCTCCACCCAACACCCCGGAGGCGGTGTACGCCAAGTCGATTCCCGTCGAGCCGTGCATGCGGACGCGACCGGACAACCGGCTCAGCGCGCCCAGCAGGTTGAACCGGAAGATGCCGGGGATGCGGCCCGCGCCGTCGATGTTGAACGCGCCGAAGCCGATCATGGCGTCGGCGAGTTTGGCGCGCTCCAGCGGCGGCAGCGGCTGGCCGTTCAGGAAGACCGGGCCGCCGAGCGCGGCCGCGTAGCGCTGACCGAGACCGGGCAGCCACGTCAGCCCGATGACCGGTTCGCCGTCTCGCACCAGGGCCAGCAGCATGCCCGAAAGCGGGTGTCCCGCCGAATAATTGAAGGTGCCGTCGATGGGGTCGAGCACCCAGGTGGTGCCGGAGGTGAGTTCGGGGCCGCCGAATTCCTCACCGTGCACCGGGAATCCGGTGCGCTCGGTCAGCTGTGCCGACAGGGTGCGCTCGAGTTCGAGATCGAGTTCGGTCGCGAAGTCGCCGCGGCCCTTCTGGACCGCGCTGGGCGCGCCGACCCCTTCCACGAAACGCGACGCCACCCCGTCGAGGGCGCCACTGGCGATGGTGAGCAGAGCGGCGAGGTCGGCGTCCTTCGGGCGCAGCGCGGCGGCCATCGGCTCAGCGCACCGCCGTGAGAGCTTCGGGCAGGGTGAAACGGCCCGCGTACAGGGCCTTGCCGACGATCGCGCCCTCCACGCCCTCGGGGACCAGGGTCGCGATGGCGCGCAGGTCGTCGAGGGTGGAGACGCCGCCCGAGGCGATGACGGGCGCGTCGGTGGCATTGGCCACCTGCAGCAGCAGGTCCAGGTTCGGGCCGGTCAGGGTGCCGTCCTTGCTGACATCGGTGACCACGTAGCGCGAGCAGCCGTCGCGTTCGAGGCGCTCGAGCACCTCCCACAGGTCGCCGCCGTCGGTGACCCAGCCGCGCCCGCGCAGCCGGTAGTCGCCGTCGATCAGCTTGACGTCCATGCCGACCGCGATCTTGTCGCCGTATTCGCCGATGGCGCGCCGGCACCACTCGGGATCCTCGATGGCCGCGGTGCCCAGGTTCACGCGCGCGCAGCCGGTGGCCAGGGCGGCCTTCAGCGATTCGTCGTCGCGGATGCCGCCGGAGAGTTCGACCTTCACATCGAGTTCGCCGACCACTCGGGCCAGCAGATCACGGTTGGATCCCTTACCGAACGCCGCGTCCAGATCCACCAGATGGACCCATTCGGCGCCGTCGTTCTGCCATGCCAGGGCGGCGTCGCGCGGCGAACCGTAACTGGTTTCGCTGCCCGCCTCTCCCTGAACCAGGCGCACGGCCTCACCATTGGCGACATCGACGGCAGGTAGCAGCACAAGACTCACGCAAGCATCCTAGTGGCTACCGAACTCATCCCCACTACCGGGGCTTTCGCCGGAATCGAGTCGGTTCCGCTCCCGAGCCGGCCGGACGCGGCCGCCGGGATACGGCGGATGCGGGCCACCGGGCGACCCGCGACCGGCAGCGAGCGCGGCGGACAGCAAGCGCGGCGCGGCGGGTGTGGCCGTCAGCGGGCGTGCTGCTCGAGGACGCGGTTGAGGAGCAGGACGAAGGTGGCCCGGTCCGCGGTGGAGAAGCCGGGCAGGAGTTCGGCCTGGGCGGCTTCGAGCCGGGTGTCGAGGTCGGCCAGGTGGGCGGCGCCCACCCGGGTGAGGCTGATGATGTTGCGGCGGCGGTCGGCGGGGTCGGGGGTCCGGTGGACGAAGCCGCGACCGGCCAGGTCGTTGACGGCCGCGACGATGTCGCTGCGGTCGATGCGGGTGCGGCGGCCCAGTTCGGCCTGGCTGTCCGGGCCGAACTCGTCGAGGGTGGCGAGCAGTGCGTAGTGGTGGCGCCGGGATCCGGTGGGCTCCAGGGCCCGGTCGGTGGCGCGATTGGCGACGACGGCGACCTGGCTGATCAGCCGGGTCGGCAATGCCCGCACCCGCCCGGAGGCGCCCTCGTGCGCGATGTCCATGCGAGCAAGATAATCCTCGGAAGGGCATTTCCGCGCGCACTCACCCCGGCGGTCCGAGCACCGGTGGGCCCCGATCGCCGCGCTCGATCCGGACACCCGCCGGGAACACCGAAACCCCCACCGGCGGCGGGGGTTTCGTGTTGTTCGGTTCAGAGTGACAGCACCCAGTTACGCAGCAGCTGCGCGCCCGCGTCGCCCGACTTCTCCGGGTGGAACTGGGTGGCGCTGAGCGGGCCGTTCTCCACCGCGGCCAGGAACGGCACACCGTGCTCGGCCCAGGTCAGCTTGGCCGGGGGCAGTGAGCTGTCGCCCTCGTTCCAGCCCCAGGTCTGCGCGGCGTAGGAGTGCACGAAGTAGAAACGGGTGTCGGCGTCCATGCCCCCGAACAGCACGCTGTCCGCGGGCGCCTTGACGGTGTTCCAGCCCATGTGCGGCAGGACGGGGGCGTCCAGCCGCTCCACGGTGCCGGGCCATTCGCCGCAGCCCTCGGTCTCGACGCCGAATTCCACGCCGCGCTCGAACAGGATCTGCATGCCCACGCAGATGCCGAGCACCGGACGGCCGCCCGCGAGGCGGGAGCCGATGATCCGGTCACCGCGCACCCCGAGCAGACCCGACATGCACGCCTCGTACGCGCCGACGCCGGGCACCACGAGACCGTCCGCGTTCAGGGCGAGTTCGGGATCGGCGGTGACGGTGACGTCCGCACCCGCGCGCACCAGCGCGCGTTCGGCCGAGTGCAGGTTGCCCGAGCCGTAATCCAGCAGGGTGATCTTCTTGCTCATAGGGTTCCCTTGGTGGAGGGGATGCCGGAGACCCGCGGATCCGATTCCACCGCAGCGCGCAAAGCCCGTGCGACGGCCTTGAATTCGGCCTCGGTGATGTGGTGCTGATCGCGGCCGTAGAGCACCCGCACGTGCAGGGCGATGCGCGCGTTGAGCGCGATGGACTCGAAGACGTGCCGGTTCAGGACCGTGGAGTAGGACGCACCGGGCCCCGCCGACGGAATGACGGTGTGCAGCAGGTGTTCCGGCTCCCCGGTGTGCACGCAGTACGGCCGCCCCGAGACGTCGACGATGGCCTGGGCCAGGGTCTCGTCCATGGGAATGAAGGAGTCGCCGAACCGGCGGATCCCCTTCTTGTCGCCCAGGGCCTGGGCCAGCGCCTGGCCCAGCACGATGGCGGTGTCCTCGACGGTGTGGTGCGCCTCGATCTCGATGTCGCCCTTGGCCGCGACGGTGAGATCGAAACTGCCGTGCTGACCGAACGCGGTGAGCATGTGGTCGTAGAACGGGACGCCGGTGGAGATGTCGGTCTTGCCGGTGCCGTCGAGGTTCAGTTCGACAACGATGCTGGATTCCCGGGTGGTGCGTTCCACCCGCGCGATTCGGTTCATGCTCGCTTCCATGGTCGGTGTGGGTTCGGTCATCGCCGGACCAGCTCGGTGGCCGCCAGTTTCGCACTGACACGCAGCAATTCGTCGTTCTCCGCGGCCAGGCCGACGGTGGCGCGCAGGTAGCCGGGGATCCCGACGTCGCGAATGAGCACGCCCTCGTCGAGGTACCGCTGCCAGGTGGCGGCGGCGTCGGCGAAGTGGCCGTAGAGCAGGAAATTGGCGTCCGAGGGGATCACGTCGTAGCCCATCTCGCTCAGCGCGGCCGCGACCCGATCGCGCTGGGCGGCGAGTTCGGCGACGCTCGCCAGGGTTTCGTCGGCGTGGCGCAGGGCCGCGCGCGCGGCGGCCTGGGTGACCACCGACAGGTGGTACGGCAGTCGCACCAGCAGCATCGCGTCGATGATCGCGGGCGCGCCCACCAGGTAGCCGAGGCGGCCACCGGCGAAGGCGAACGCCTTCGACATCGTCCGCGAGACAACCAGTTTGGCCGGGAAGCGGTCGATGAGCGACAGGGCGCTCGGCGCGTTCGAGAACTCGCCGTACGCCTCGTCCACCACCACGATGCCGGGGGCTGCGTCGAGGATCCGTTCCAGATCACCGGCCGGAATGCTGTGCCCGGTCGGGTTGTTGGGGCTGGTCACGAACACCACGTCGGGACGGCGCTCGGCGATCACGGCCACGGCGTAGTCGATGTCGAGGGAGAAGTCGCCGTTGCGCTTGGCCTCGACCCATTCGGTGTCGATGCTCTCGGAGATGATCGGGTGCATCGAATAGGACGGCACGAAACCCAGTGCGCTGCGGCCGGGTCCGCCGAAGGCCTGCAGCAGCTGCTGCAGGATCTCGTTGGAACCGTTGGCTGCCCACACGTTCGACACGTCCACCGCGACGCCGGTCTGCTTGCGCAGGTAGGCGGCGAGTTCGGCGCGCAGGAACACCGCGTCCCGGTCCGGGTAGCGGTGCAGGTCGGCGGCGGCCGCGCGCACCGACTCGGCGACGTCGTCCACCAGGGCCCGGCTCGGCGGGTGCGGGTTCTCGTTCGTGTTGAGCTGCACCGGCACCGTCAATTGCGGTGCGCCGTAGGGGCTCTTGCCCCGCAGGTTCTCGCGCAGCGGCAGATCGGCGAGCGAGATCGAGGCGCCGGGCACGGTCGCCGCGCTCACGACAGGTCTCCGAAGCGCACCTGCACGGCCTGGCCGTGCGCGGGCAGATCCTCGGCGTTCGCCAGCGCGACCACGTGCGCGGCAACGTCTTTCAGCGCCGCCTCGGAGTAGTCCACGACGTGGATGCCGCGCAGGAAGGTCTGCACGCTCAAACCCGAAGAGTGCCGGGCGCACCCGGCGGTGGGCAGCACGTGGTTGGAGCCCGCGCAGTAGTCGCCGAGGCTGACCGGGGACCACGCGCCCACGAAGATCGCGCCGGCGCTGCGCACCCGGGCGGCCACCGCGGCGGCGTCGGCGGTCTGGATCTCCAGGTGTTCGGCGGCGTAGGCGTTGACCACGCGCAGACCCTGGTCGATGTCGTCGACCAGGACGGTGCCGGACTGCTTGCCGGTCAGCGCCGCCACGACGCGATCGCGGTGCTTGACCACGGCCAGCTGCGCGGTCAGCGCGGCGTCCACGGCGTCGGCCAGCTCGACGCTGTCGGTGACCAGCACGCTGGCCGCCAGCACGTCGTGCTCGGCCTGGGAGATGAGGTCCGCGGCCACGTGCGCGGGATCGGCGGTGGCGTCGGCCAGGATCGCGATCTCGGTGGGGCCGGCCTCGGCGTCGATGCCGACCAGGCCGCGGCAAAGCCGCTTGGCGGCGGTGACGTAGATGTTGCCCGGACCGGTGATCAGGTCGACGGGTTCCAGTTGCGCGCCGTCGGTGTCGACGCCGCCGTAGGACAGCAGGGCGACCGCCTGCGCGCCGCCGACGGCCCAAACCTCTTGCACGCCCAGCAGTTCGGCCGCGGCGAGGATGGTCGGGTGCGGCAGGCCGCCGAACTGCGCCTGCGGCGGGGAGGCCACCACCAGCGAGTCCACGCCCGCGGTCTGGGCGGGCACGACGTTCATCACGACGCTGGAGGGGTAGACCGCGTTGCCGCCGGGCACGTACAGCCCGACCCGCTCGACCGGCAGCCAGCGTTCGGTGACGGTGCCGCCGGGGACCACCTGGGTGGTCTTGTCGGTACGGCGCTGATCGGCGTGCACGGTGCGGGTGCGGTCGATCGCGACCTCGAGCGCGGTGCGCACGGCCGGATCGAGTTCGGCCAGGGCCCTGACGAGTTCGGCGGCGGGCACCCGCACGGTGGCGGGGGCGATGCCGTCGAACTGCCGGCTGAACTCCTGCGCGGCCGCCACGCCCCGATCGCGGATGGCCTCCACGACCGGCCGCACGTGATGCAGCACCGAGTCCACGTCGACGCCCCCGCGCGGCAGCGCCGCGCGCAGTTCGGCAGCAGTGGGAGTACGTCCGCGCAAATCGTCGCGGGCGAGCTCGATGCGGCTAGTCATAGCGGTGTGCGGTCCTTGTCTCTGATGAACATCTGCTGATCATGCTCGAGCGGTTGCCGAGCAGCCGAAACTGCTCGCGACCAGGTACCAGACTATCGGGTCCGCGCCAGCCGGTTTCCGGCCACACCGGCCCGGCCCGGACACGCCGCCCGGCGGTGCGACCGGAGTCACAGCGCCGGGCCGCTCGGGGTCACCGCGCCGGGCCTGCCCGAGGCACCGCACGCGGCCCACCCGAGGCACCGCACCCCGCCCGGCCAGGTCATCGCATCGGGCCCGGCGGGATCACCGCACCGGGCCGGGCAGGGTCACCGCACCGGGCCCGGTGATTCGGCGTTCCCGCCGGTCACGACACCCGTGCTCGGATTCATCCGGCGGTGGATCAGGTGCTGCTGTGCGAAGGTGCAGGCGTTCTGGGTGAGGAAGTACAGCAGGATCGCCACCGGGAAGATCGCCCCGGCGAGCAGGGCGCCGGCCGGGAAGACCCACAGCGTCAGGGTGTTCATGATCCGGGTCTGCGGCGTCGGTTCGACGCCGCTCTCGAGCTGGCGGGCCACCGCGAAGCGCGCGGTGAAGTGGGTGGCGACGGCGGCGACGAGCATGAGCGGCACCGCGACGACGGCGACGGTGAACAGCGCGTCACCGGCCCCGGACAGGGTCGCCGCGAGCGGCACGCCCAGGAATTTCGCCCCGAGGAACGAGTCCACCTGGGCGGCCGAGAAGACGTAGTTGCCGGTGTCGGCCCGCTGGAACGACCGCAGCACGTGGAACAGGCCGATGAACACCAGCGCCTGCCCCACCATCGGCAGGCAGCCGCCCAGCATGCTGACCCCGTGCTCCTGGCGCACGCGTTGCAATTCGGCGGCCTGTTTGGCGGCGTCGTCGGGATATTTGCGCTTGATCTCGGCGAACTCGGGTTGCAGTTTCACGAGTCCGCGCTGAAACCTGGCCTGCGCGAAGAAGGATCGCAACAGCAGGGCCCGCAGGGTCAGGACCAGGAACACGATGGCCAGCACCCAGGCCGGGTCGCTGTCCGCGCCGAGCAGGGCGGCGAACACGGTGTGCCACAACCAGAGCACGGCGGACACGGGGTAGTAGACGAAGTCGAGCAAGGGGCACCTCACGGTGAGGAACCCGCGCATCGGCGCGGGCTGAGCGAACGAGGGCAGCGGCTGCCCGGCCACGCCATCGGCGTGGTCAGGCCGTCACGACCCCCGGTGCTCGCGGCCGAGGCCGCCCCGCGGTATCCGGATTGCTCTGGCGGAGAAAGGCTCCCCGCCGCCGTCGTTCCGCCGATGCCGGCGGCCCCGCAGATCGGTAGAGCGTCGGGGGGGGGGGAAGAGTGTTGGGGGGATTGTGTT
>NZ_JBEXUS010000178.1:0-10291 GCF_040614455.1 Nocardia sp. NPDC005978 | reverse complement strand
CGCGGCGCCCGCTGGCTCGCGCCGCGCCGCTTCGGATTCCGAGACCACGCGCGTCGCCGGGTCGCGCCGTGCCGCCGCCGTATCCGCCGATGCGGCCGCACCCGCGTCCGATGGTCTCGCGTCGGAACCCGAAGCGGCCCGGACGATTCCGTCCCCGGCGGCGCGCTCGCGCGAGTTCCGCGCGGAGGACGCCCCGAATCTGGATCTGCACAGCATCATGCGCCTGCTCCTGGCGTCCCATGATCTGGACATCGCCGCGGACCAGGCCGAGGCCGGTGAGATCACGGTGGCCGAGCTCGCCGAGGTCGCGCGCCGGACCCGTTCGGCGGCAGTGGATCTGGTCGCGGCCTGGTACGGCGGACCCGATCACATGCGGCGGTTCGGCGAGGTGCTGTTACAGGCCGCGGCCGAAACCGCTCGCTAGTCGATCCATCCGACGATCTGCTGACCCGCCTCGAACTGTTCCTTTCGAACTCCGGTCAGCAGCAACCCGATTCGATTGTTCTTCCGTGCCCCCTGCCGGCAGAAGATGTCGATCGCCCGCACCGTGCTGTCGAAGCTGCCGCCGGGTCCGCTGACCCGCACGGTCTGCCCGGGCCGGAATTCCCCGCTGTCGATCGTGCCCGCGACGATGACGCCGCGTCCGGTCACCAGGAAGGCCGCCTCGACGGTCATTCGCGGACCCGCCGGGCCGCCGGGCATCCATTTCTCGGCCATGGCCGGATTCTCGCGCATGGAATACACCGGGGGAAAGCGTATTTCGGCGTGTGCGCGGCGGTCCGCGGACGCCGTGCCCGATTATGGTCCGGTGACGAAGCCCGAGTTGACGGCCGCGGCCGTGCAGGCGGAATTGGCCGCGGTCGCCGATCCCGGTGACGCCGTGCATTTGCGGCGCTTCTTCAAGACCGGGCCGGGGGAGTACGGCGCGGGTGACGAATTCATCGGCGTGCGCGTGCCGCAGACCCGCAAGGTGGCCAAACGTTTCGCCGAACTGCCGCTCGCGCAGATCGACCTTTTGCTGGACAGCCCGGTGCACGAGCATCGCCTCGCGGGTCTGGTGATTCTGAACGGCTGGATGGCGCGGGCCGTCTCGCCCCGGCGTCGCGATATCGCGGCGCAGGAGCGAATCGTGGAGTTGTATCTGGCCGCGGTGCGCCGGGGCCGGGTGAACAACTGGGATCTGGTGGACGCGTCGGCGGAATACACGCTGGGTCCGTGGTTCGCGGAACGTTCGCGCGATCCGCTTTTCCGATTGGCCGCGCGCGAGTCGCTGTGGGAGCGGCGGGTGGCGTTGCTGACCACGTTCCACTTCATCAAGGCCGGTGATCCGGCCACCACCGTCGAACTCTGCGAACTGCTGCTGCCCGATCGCCGCGATCTGATTCAGAAGGCGGTGGGGTGGATGCTGCGCGAGATCGGCAAGCGGGTCGATCAGGGGACGCTGCTGGCCTTCCTGGACGCCCATGCCGCCGATATGGGCCGTACGGCGCTGAGTTACGCCACCGAACATCTTTCTTCCGAGCAGCGGCAGCACTACCGATCCCTGCGTTGACCTTGCTATAAGACGTGCTCCAGGGGGTGCGGCGAACGCGTCGCCCCCAGGTGTTCATCTTTCGTTCAGTTTACGTTCATTTGGCGCAATCATTCTGTGACTTGCCAAGAACAGACCGTGCGTCCGGTTATAGCCCGGATGACTCGACCTCCATGCGGAAATCCGCCGCGGGGCGAGGCGGTGTTCACCACACAAGTCAGCAGGTCATCCTTTGCGAAAACTGTTTCCCCTTGTCGTCCTGGCCGCGGTCGCCGCAGCCCCCGCCGTGACCGCGCACGCCGATGTCGCCGGCGTCCCGCAGGAACTGCAGCAGCCCGTCGAGCAGGCGCAGCAGTTCGCGCGCACGCTCCCGGAGCCGCAGCAGGACCAGGTGCAGCAGTTCGTCCGGACGCTGCCCGCGCCGTACAACGACCTGCTCCCGCCGGTGTTCGAGAACAACCTCGACGGCTGGATCAAGAACGCGCTGCACGTGATGGCCCAACACGGCATCCCCGGCGACTACGACAGCATCCACCGCAACATCATTCGCGAGTCCGGCGGCAACCCGCAGGCCATCAACCTGTGGGATTCCAACGCGGCCATGGGCATCCCGTCCAAGGGGCTGCTCCAGGTGATCGATCCGACCTTCCAGGCGTACCACGTCGAGGGCACCTCCTGGGATATCTACGATCCGGTGGCCAATATCGCCGCCGCCTGCAACTACGCGGCGCACCGCTACGGCACCATCGCGAACGTCTTCGGCGCGTACTGATCCCGCAACGTCGATCGGCCGCCGCGACAATGTCGCGACGGCCGATTTCGGCATCCGGTGAACCGGTTCTAGAACTGGATCTTCAGGCGGTCGGTGACCGGCCGGGCCTGGCAGCCGAGAATGTAGCCGTTGGCGATGTCCTCGGGGTCCAGGATTTCGGCGTTCTCCATTTCGACCGAACCCTCCACGACGGTGCACGCGCACGAGCCGCATTCGCCCTCGAGGCAGGAGTACGGCACGTCGAGTCCCTTGGACAGCATGATGTCCACCAGGGTCTGGCTACGCGGCCAAGTCATTTCGTGGGTCTGCCCGTCGAGTTCGACCTCGACGGTCGCGGCGTCGGCCGCTTCCTCGTCGCTGATCTCGGTGGGCGCGACATCGGCGAACGGATCGCCGGACAGCGAATTGAAGACCTCGGCGTGCGTGCGATTGCGCGGTACCTCGAGCTGGGCGAGCGCGTCGTGCACCCGATCCATGAACGGCTTGGGTCCGCACATGAACGCTTCGTACGCGGCGTAGGGCGCGGTGAGGGTGGCCAGCGCCTCGACGGTCGGCAGGCCCTGTAGCGGTTCGAGCCAGTGCAGCACGAGCAGTCGCTGGGGGTGCTTGTCGGCGAGTTCGCGCAGCTCGGCGGCGAAGATGACCGATTCCAGATCGCGGTTGGCGTACACGACCACGATGCGGCCGTTCCCGCGCGCCAGTGCGGATTTGGCGATGGACATGATCGGGGTGATGCCCGAGCCCGCCGCGAACAGCAGCAGATCGGTGTCCAGGTTCTTGGGGGTGAAGACGCCGGACGGCGGCAGCACCTCGATCTCGGAGCCGGCGATCAGGTTGTCGCACACCCAGTTCGAGCCGTAGCCGTCGACGGTGCGCTTGACCGTCACCTTGAGCTTGTCGTCGACGTGCGGCGAACTGGCCAGCGAATAGCAGCGGGCCACCGATCCGGTGAGCTCGCTGGGAATGCGCAGGGTCAGGAATTGGCCCGGCTGGTAGCTGAAGCGCTCCCGCAGTTCCTCGGGAATGTCGAATACCAGCGAGCAGGCGTCGGCCGTCTCATTGATGACCGCGGAGACCCGCAGCACGGCTGACCGCGAGCTGTGCGGTACGTCGACGGTGGTCATAGTGTCCTCTCGAACCGACAAACTAGAACGTGTTCTAGTTTGACTATACGTGGCTGTCGCGCTGCCGGACAAGCTGAGCCTCGAGTCCGGCGATCAGCACGTCCATGGAGAAGTCGTAGGAGTATTTCCCACGCAGGTCGCCCATATGCTTCATGGCCCGTTCGACGGCTTCGGGCAGCACCCGATCCGCGAGGGCCCCGTGATCGCGCGGGTTCACCTTGCCGCGGCCGAACAGGTAGGTGTGGATGGTCGCATACGCGGACAGCACATTGCGCTCGTCGAATCCGGCGTCGAACAGGATTTCCATGACGGCCGCGATGAGATCGAGCTGTTTGCCCAGCATCTGTTCGATCAGCACATCGCCGAGACCCGGGTGCCTGCGCAATTTCTCGTCGATCTGGTCGATGAGGTCGCGCAGGCGCATTTGCCACCCGCCGAATTCCGGTGGGGGCTTGCGCACTCCGGTGAGCGCGGCGGTGGCCACCAGATCGAGTAGCTCGCGTTTGTCCGCGACGTAGTAATAGGGGGCCATGGGGGAGACACCGAGTTCGCGGGAGAGCCGTCGCATGGAGAGTTTCTCCACGCCGTCCTGTCGAACCACGCGCAACGCGGCTTCGACGATCTCCGATTCCGAGAGGGTGTTGCCGCCCCCGCCTGTCTGCATGCGCCCGACTCCCATACCACCTCGACCACCGTGGGCCCGGAATTTCGGACCCTGCCTGTTACCTGCCGCTTTTCCTGTTTTTCGCAGGTGCGCCAGCCATCCCGCAGTCTAGAGCGCCGCCCGGCGCGATGGTCCGGCCCCGGGAGAGCGCGATGAGGAAAACGGACTATCCGACGAGCGGCGGCGCGCCAATCATGATTGCCAAGTGTGTGCTGGCCTAGCATTCCTGGAATGCGCCATGATCGTCTTCCCGATGGTTTCGGGGTGCGGATCGATCCCAGGGTGCGCACTTACTCCGGTGGACGGTTCCTGGTCGGTGGCTCACCGACCCGAATGCTCCGCCTCGCACCGGAGGCTGCGGCCATGATCGGTGACGGGTACCTCGAGGTGACAGACCCTACGTCCGCTCGAGTTGCCAGACGTCTGCTCGATTCCGGGGTGGCGAATCCGCGTCCGCGCCTGCTGCCTTCGCTCGAGGACGTCACCGTCATCGTGCCCGTGCACAACGACCCGGAGGGACTCGCGCGCCTGCTCACGGCGCTGCGCGGGTACACCGTGATCGTGGTGGACGATGGTTCCGACAAGCCCGTGCGCATTCCGGCCAACCGTGCCCATCGCTGCCGGGTGACCGTGCTGCGGCGGGATCGCCGCCGCGGTTCGGCCGCCGCGCGCAACTTCGGATTGCGCTCGGCCGCCACCGAATTCGTGGCCTTCCTGGATCCGGACGTGGTACCGCGCACCGGGTGGCTGGAGGTCATGCTCGGGCACTTCAGCGATCCCAAGGTCGCCCTGGTGGCCCCGCGGATCCTGGCCATGGATCCCGATTCCACGCTCCTGGCCCGCTACGAGCACACCCGCGGTTCGGTGCACCGCGGCCGCCGCGAGTCCGCGGTGCAGGCGCACGGCGCGGTGCCGTACGTGCCGAGCACCGCGCTGCTGGTGCGCAGGCTGGCCCTGTTGTCCGAGGGCGGTTTCGATGAATCCATGGCCGCCGGAGGCGATATCGACCTCTGCTGGCGCCTGGACAGCGCGGGCTGGCGACTGCGGTACGAACCCGCCGCCCGTGTCGCGCACAGCAATCCGGTGTCCCTGCGAAAGTGGTTCGCTCACAAGGTGAACCATGGGACGGGGGTGGCTCCGCTGGGGCGGCGGCATGCGGGAATGGCCGCGCCGCTGTCGATTCCCATCTGGACCGCGGTGGCCGCGCTGCTGTTCGGGACGCTGACCCGCTGGGGCGTGCTCGGCGGGGCGGTGACCCTGGTCGCCACGCTGTTCCGACTACGCAGAGTGTTCGCGGACCTCGACAATCCGACGCGGGTGGCGGCCATATATATGGCGCGCGGTTTCTCCGGCGGGCTCTGGCGCCTGGCTTCCTCCCTGTGCCGGCACTATTGGCCGGTCACCCTGCTGGGCATGCTCTGCTCCCGGCGCATCCGCCATCTCGCGGTCACCATCGCGGTGGCCGACGGTCTGGCCGACTGGTTCATCCATCGTGAGTCCGGCAGCCTCGATCCCGCCCGCTACGTGGCCTGCAAAACCCTGGACGACGTCGCCTACGGAACCGGCCTGTGGTGGGGTGCGGCGCGTTTGCGCAGCGCCGCGGTCCTGCGACCCACCCTGCCGCCCAACTGAATTCCCACCCCGTACCCGCGCCCGGCCGGCCGTGCCGCCCGGCGCCGGACGCGGCTGCGGATCCCCGCCGCGCCGGGCGCGGCGGTCCCGGACAGCGCCCGTGCGCGTCCCTTCCCGAACCGCCCGCTAACGGCCCGTTCTCCCGGCCCGCGCCCCGCGCCGCCCGCCCGGCCCGGGCGTGGAAATCCTCGCAGTGCCTGCGCTTACACCGTGAGGTGTGAGCTCGCCGGGCATACCCGACTTGGCGAGGGTCACATTTCGCGAGGCTCGGATCCGGGTGTGACCTGCGGGACAAACGAACGGCTTCGTACTTCGGTTCGGATCGCCGTCGGTACTCTTTGGTTCGGGAAAGAAAGGCAAATGGTTAGCAATCTCGCAGGTGGGAGCAGTCCGCAGCACGGCGCCGAGCCGGGCACTCAGTTGGGTGCGCTCGAGGCCTATGCCGCGCAAGCCCACGGATACCTCAGTGTGGGCGGCGACCAGCTCGGTCAGCTACCGGGTCTGTTGCGACCCATGGTGCTGGAGTCGTGGTTGCGCAGCCTGCGCGGCGGGGTCGATCCACTCGATGAAAACGACGGCCGCGGACTGCGCGGAGCCGATCTCGAACGCTATCGCGACGCGCATCCGATCGCGGCGGTCATGCCGCTGGTGGACAAGCTGTTGCTGCGCGATGCCACCAGCACGGGCCTGATCGTGGTGGTGGCCGATCAGTTCGGCCGGGTGCTCTCGGTGCACGGCAATCCGGATCGGGTGCAGGCGGCGTCCGAGGCCGGGGTGCGCGAGGGCAACGACCTCAGTGAGCGCCGGGTCGGCACCAATGCGGTCGGCCTGGTGGTGCGCACCGGTCGCGCGGCCTGGATTCACGGTCCCGAACACTTCCTGCATCGCATGCATCAGATCACCGGAGCCGCTGCGCCCGTACATGATCCGGACGGCAGGCTGGTCGGGGTGCTGATGATCGCCGGTGGCGTGCGGGTGGCGCGGCCGGAGATTCTGGCGCTGGTCAAGGCGGCGGCCACGGCCATGGAGATGGATCTGCTGCTGGCCGCGGTGCGGTCGGGGCAGGATCGCCGGGCCGGGGAAGCGCCGGTGCCCGAGCGTCTGGGGCTAGAGGTGCTGGGTCTGGGGCAGCCGCAATTGACGGTGGCCGGCGAGCGAGTTCCGCTGTCGCAGCGGCACGCCGAGATTCTGCTGCTGCTGGGCGAGCATCCCGAGGGCCTGTCCGCGGATCATCTGGCGTTGCTGCTCGACGACGCGGATCTGGACAACGCCACGATTCGCGCCGCGATGTCCCGGCTGCGCTCGGTGGTCGGTCCCAATGTCTTCGGTTCGCGCCCGTACCGGCTGCGGGTTCCGATCGCCACGGATGTGGAGGCGCTGCGTGCCGCGCTCGATTCCGGGGACGTGGACTCGGCGGTACGGCTGTACTCGGGCCCGGCGCTGCCGCGTTCGAACGCTCCGGGAGTTATAGACATTCGCGATGAATTGCGCGTGCGGTTGCGCACGGCCGTGCTGCGCTCGGGGGAGACCTCGGTGCTCAGCCGATGGACCGCGGGCGCCGAAGGGCGTGACGATGCTGCCGCGTGGGCGGCCTATCGGGCCACCGTGGACCGCGATTCACCTCTGTATGCCCAGATCGAGGCGAAGATTCGCGTGCTCGATCGCCGCCTGGGTGCGGATGCAACGCAGATGCAACGTTTCGACTCATAGTCTTCGCAATCGGAAGTGCCCTCGGTCACATGTTGGCCTTGTCATGTGGCTGTACCCACATTTATCGCGGTCTCCGCGTAATCTCCCCAACCAACTAGACGCTCGTCCAACTTTTTTCGGGGAAAAAGTTCCGTTTTATTCACGTACCGCCTAGTCTTCGCAATGCATGGACGGCAAGTGTGATGCAGGCGACAACGCGAGGTTCGCGGACGGTCGCGGTGCGCATCGCTCGGCGGTGAGTTGGAGGAGATCGGCAAGCAGTACACCCATGGTGTGAACGGCCATCGAGCCGTCGCATCCCGATCGTGGATCGCGGGGACCCCGATCGGTTCGAGCGCTAGTTGAAGCACGCGCGTACACGTCGTGGAAGACGTCGCGCATTCGTCGAATCACCCAGGAGCAGTGCGAATTTCGCGGCTTCGGGTATCGGATCCCTCGATACCCAAGGCCTATTTCGTGCTGCCCGGAAACCCGTTCGGCCGCATAGCGGGCAAGTCTGAAGAAGGAGGCTCTGGTGCAGGGTACGGAGTTGGGGAGTATCGGTCCGGACAACGCGTCGCGGCGCGATGCGACGGCCGCCGGCAGCGATCTGAACGTGGATGTCGCGCAACTCCCGCCGGGCGCCTCGGAGCCCTTCCCGCTCGGTCCCGCCCAGGTCGGACTCTGGTACGCGCAGCTGCTCGAACCCGACGTCCCGGTCAATATGGCCCAGTACGTCGACATCCAGGGTGACCTCGACGTCGACCTGCTCTTGCGCGTCGGCGACGAGGGCGTCGCGATCTGGCGCACCTCGCAGCTGCGTTTCGCCGAGGTCGACGGACAGCCCTGCCAGTACCTCGACCTCACCGCCGTCGACTCCCCGCAGGTCTACATGGATCTGCGCGGCGAAGCGGATCCCATCGCCACCGCACACGCGTGGATGCGCGCCGACCTGGTCCGCCCGCTGGATCTGCTGACCGATCAGCTGTTCGCGCCGACCCTGATCCACGTCGCCGACCAGCGGTACTTCTGGTACGTCCGCGCCCACCACATCGTCGGCGACGGCTACGCCGCCATGAGCGTCATGCAGTGGACCGCCAAGCGTTTCACCGCGCATCAGCTGGGCCTCGAGCCCGAGGTGGTCAAGGTCGGCACCCCGCAGGAGATCGTGGCGGGCGAACTCGCCTACCGCGAGAGCACCCGGTTCGCGGTCGACCGCGCCCACTGGGCCGAGCGCACCCGCGGCCTGGACGGCGCGACCACCCTGAACAGCCGCACGGCCCCGCGCAACGCGGGGAACCGCGTGTTCGGCGCCGCGCTGCCCGCGAAGCTGCAGGAGCGCATCGAAGAGGTTGGCGCGCAGAGTGATTCGGGTCTTCCGGTCGTCGTGCTCGCGGCGTTCGCGGCCTACCTGGGCCTGATGACCGGCAAGCCCGAAGTCGTGCTGAGCCTGCCGGTGACCGCGCGCACCACCGCGGTCATGCGCCGCTCGGTCGGCATGCTGTCCAACATCGTGCCGCTGCGCATCGGCCTCGGCGCCGAGGCCACCTGGGGCGATCTGCTGACCGCGACCCGGGTCGAGGTCTCGGGCGCGCTGCGGCATCAGCGCTACCGGCACGAGGACATTCGCCGCGACGCCGAGCACGAGGACCGCCCGGCCACCCGCGCGCTGTTCGGCCCGATGGTCAACATCATGCTGTTCCACAACCGCCTGGACTTCGGCGAGTTGAGCGGGCGGCTGCACATCATGTCGACCGGCCCCATCGAGGACATGAGCCTCAATGTCTTCTACGGCGACAACGACCGGGTCCACCTCGACTTCGAGGTGAATCCGAATCTGTACTCCGCCGGTGAGATCGCCCGGCATCACGCGCGATTCCTGCGCCTGCTCGAGCGCCTGGTCGAGACCGATCCGGCCACCCCGATCACGGCGCTGGACGTCAGCACCGAGCTGGAGCGCGACGTCGTGCTGCGGCTGTGGAACAGCACGGCCCGCCCGGTCCCGGCCGGCGCGACGCTGGTGTCGATGTTCGAGGACCAGGTCGCGCGTACCCCGGCGGCGCCCGCGCTGCGTTTCGCGAACGAGCCCGAGCGCGATCTCGACTACGCGGGTCTGGCCGCGCGCGTCAACAAGCTGGCCCGCCATATGATTTCGGCCGGCGTCGGTCCGGAGGACCGGGTCGCGCTCCATCTGCGCCGGTCCCCGGAGCTGGTCATCGCCATGTACGCGGTGCAGGCCGCGGGCGCGGCCTACGTGCCGCTGGATCCGGACAACCCGGCCGATCGCATCGCGCACATCCTCGACACCGCCGCTCCCGCACTGGTGCTGACCAGGACGGCCGATCGCCCGGCGGACGAGATCGCCGCGGTGTGCGTGGACGAACTCGACCTGGACGCCGTCTCCGGCGCGCCGATCGCCGCCGGTGAGCGGCGGTCCGCGCTGCGGCCGGAGAACACCGCCTATGTCATCTTCACCTCCGGTTCCACCGGCCGCCCCAAGGGCGTCGCCGTCACCCACGCCGCGATCGTGAATCGCCTGGTGTGGATGCAGAGCGCCTACGAACTGGGCGCCGCCGACGTCGTGCTGCAGAAGACGCCCGCGACCTTCGACGTCTCGGTGTGGGAGTTCTTCTGGCCCCTGCAGACCGGCGCGACCCTGGTGCTGGCGCAGCCGGACGGCCATCGCGATCCGGCCTACCTGCGCGCGGTCATCGCCGAGTACGGCGTGAGCGTGGCCCATTTCGTGCCCTCCATGCTGGACGCGTTCCTGGCCGGGCTCGCGGACGAGCACGTCGCGGGCCTGTCCGGCCTGCGGCACGTGTTCGCCTCGGGCGAGGCGCTGCCCGCCCGCACGGCCCAGCACCGCGCGCAGGCGCTGG
>NZ_JBEXUS010000177.1:0-10428 GCF_040614455.1 Nocardia sp. NPDC005978 | reverse complement strand
CCCACCCCTCTTCCCCTACACGACGCTCGTCCGATGTGCGCGGGCGGCGAGCACGTCCGCGCGGCGCGCCGCGTCGGGTTCGAGCTGCACGATTCCGGTGGTGCCGTCCAGGACGATCTCGGTGTTCTCCGTGATCTCGACCGCGCCCGGGGCGGCGACCACGGCCGGAATCCCCAGGGCCTTGGCCAGAATCGCGGTGTGCGAGGTCGGTCCGCCCGCGACGGTGAGCAGGCCGAGCACGATCTCGGGATCGAGGGTCGCGGTGTCGGCGGGAGCGAGGTCCTGGGCGGCGAGCACGAAAGGCGTAGCGCTGTCCGGGATTCCGGGCGGGTCGACACCGAGCAGTTCGGCGACCACGCGCTGTCCGACATCGCGCAGGTCCGACGCGCGTTCGGCCATCATGCCGCCGAGCGCGGTCAACTGGTCGGCGAAGTGCGCCACGGCCTGGGTGACCGAGTGCGCGGTGGGGCCGCCGGCGCGGATGCCCGCGCGCACCTGATCGAGCAGGGCTGGATCGGCGGCCAGCGCCGCGGTCATGAACAGGATGTCCGCGGCCGGGCCCTTGGCCTCGAGCGCCTGGGCGGAATACCGCGCCGCGACGGTGTCGAAAGCGGACTCGGCGCGGGCGATCTCGGCATCGGCATCGCTCCCGGGAGTATCGGACGCGCTGGTGGCCGGCGCGGACGCCAGCCACCGCACCGGTCCGAGCGCCACTCCGGGAGCGGCGGCGACACCGTGGATCTCACGCGTCAAGATCGGTCTCCAGCAGGGAGACGAGCTTGTCGAGCGCGGCCTCGTTCCCCTCTTCGGTCGACAGGGTCACGGTGTCGCCCTGCTTGACGCCCAGGGTCATGACCTGCAGCAGGCTGCCGGCGGCGACGGCGGGCTTGTCGTCGATCGAAATCGTCACGGGGACGGGCGATTCGGCGGCGGCCTTGGCGAACAGGGCGGCGGGGCGGGCGTGCAGTCCGGTCTCGGACGCGACCACGGCGGTACGGGTGATCATTACGCGACGTTCTCCTTCTCGATCTCTTCTTCGTCGGGTTCACGACCCGGTGTCGGCAGATTCCAGCGCTTGATGATGAAGCTGAAGGTGACGTAGTAGAGGACGGCGTAGCCCAAGCCTATGGGGATGAGCAGCAGCGGATGCGTCGCCTTGCCGAAGTTCAGCAGATAGTCGATGGCGCCCGCGGAGAAGGTGAAGCCGTCGTGGATGCCGAGCGCGTTGGTCAGCGCCAGCGCCGAACCGGTGAAGATCGCGTGGATGAGCAGCAGCGGCCAGGCCACGAAGATGAAGGCGAATTCCAGCGGCTCGGTGATGCCGGTGACGAAGGCGGTCAGACCGGTGGAGAGCATGATGCCGCCGATCATCTTGCGATTCTCGGGCTTGGCGTTGCGGTAGATGGCGAACGCGGCGGCGGGCAGGCCGAACATCATGATCGGGAAGAAGCCGGTCATGAAGGTGCCCGCGGACGGATCACCGGCCAGGAAGCGCGGGATGTCGCCGTGCGCGCCGTTGTAGTCGCCGATCACGAACCACACCACCGAGTTCAGGATGTGGTGCAGACCCAGCGGGAGCAGCAGGCGGTTGGCGAAGCCGAAGATGCCGCCGCCGGCGACCGCGTTGTTCGCGACGGCCTCGCCGAGCCAGGTCAGGCCCGCGTTGAAGGCCGGGTAGATGAAGGACATCAGCACGCCGATGACCACCGCGGCGCAGGCGGTCAGGATCGGGACCAGGCGGCGGCCGGAGAAGAAGCCGAGGTAGTCCGGTAGCTGCGTGCGGTGGTAGCGCTGCCACAGGATGGCCGCGGTCAAGCCCATGACGATGCCGCCGAGGACACCGAAATTCACCAGGGCCTGAGCGCCTTTGGCGTCGGTCTTGCCCTCCATCACCACCGGGGACATGGCTTTCAGTACGCCGTTGAAGGCCAGGTAGCCGACCACGGCGGCCAGCGCGGTGGAGCCGTCGGCCTTCTTGGCCCAGCCGATGGCGATGCCGACGGCGAACAGCAGGGGGAGGTTGTCGAGCAGCGCGCCGCCCGCTCCGGCGATGACATCGGCGACGGTCCGCGTCGCCGACCACCGGCCGAGCATGTCGTCCTGTCCCAGCCGTACCAGCAGGCCCGCGGCGGGTAGCGTGGCGATGGGCAGCATCAAGCTGCGGCCGAGCTTCTGCAGTCCGGACAGGTCTATTTTCTTGCGCGCGCTCTGGGCTGCATCGGCCATAGCGGTCGTCCTCAGTCTGTGAATAGGGTCACCCGAAGGTATGGTGACTGGTTATAACCACATATAACTGGTTATAACCAGCTTTGTCCACTCGACACGCACGGAGGAAAGATGTCGAAAGTCGATCAGATCATCGCCGGACTCGGGGGCACCGGGAACATCGTCGAAGTCGAGGGCTGCATCACCCGGCTGCGCGTCGAGGTGAAGGACGCGTCCCTGGTCAACGAGAAGGACCTCAAGGCCGCGGGCGCGCACGGCGTCGTCAAGGCCGGGGCCGCGGTGCAGGTCGTGGTCGGCCCGACCGCCGACGCCCTGGCCGAAGACATCAACGATCTGCTCTGACCGCCATGAGCACCCGAGTTCTCGCCCCGCTGCCCGGCACCGCGATCCCCCTGTCGGAGGTGCCCGACCCCGTGTTCTCGGCGGAGATGGTCGGGGCGGGCGTGGCCATCGAGCCACCCGACACCGACGCGGACGTCACGGTCGTCGCCCCGATCGCGGGCACGATCGTGAAGCTGCACCCGCACGCCGCGGTGATCCTGTCCGACACCGGCACGGGTGTGCTGCTGCACGTGGGCATCGACACCGTCGGCAAGACGGAGCTGTTCCGGGTACAAGCCGCCGAGGGTGACCGCGTCGAGATCGGTCAGCCCCTGGTGACGTTCTCCCCCAACGCGGTTCGCCGCATGGGCCTGAGCGCCGTCGTGCCGGTGGTGGTGATGGACACCGCGCCGGGCTCGGCCCGCGACGCCGCCACCGGGACCGTGGAAACGGGCGCGGTGCTGTACACCATCTGAACGCCCGAACGATTCGGGCCCCGGCCCATGATGGGCCGGGGCTCGAATCGTTTCGGGCAAGCGACAGCGGTTTCCCGGAACCCGCGAAAGCAGCCGGGGCTCAGTCGTTCTGGCCGCCGTCTCCGGCGCTGACGGTCATGTAGACCTGGTAGCGATCGGCGCGGTACCAGGACTGCGCGTGTTCCACGCAGCGGTCCCGGGAGTAGGACTGGCGATCGAAGGCCAGCAGCGGCGAGCCGACGTCGGTACCGAGCCAGCCCGCGCCGCGCTCGTCGGCGGCCACCGCGCGCACCGTTTGGTCGGCCCGGTCGATCGGGCAGTCGTATTCCTTCTCCAGCAGGGAGTACAGCGACTGTGTCAGATCGTGGTCCAGGAGCCCGGGGAGCAGGTCCGCGCGGTACCAGCCGTCGTCGATCGAGATCGGCAGCCCGTCGGCCAGGCGCAGGCGCACCAGGTGAAAGGCCTTGTCCTCCATGGAGAGTCCGAGGGCGTTGATCGTCGCGGGCGGGGGCAGCGCGAAATCGGTGTGCAGCACCACGGTGCTGGGGGTGCGGCCCAGGCGGCGCATGTCGTCGCTGAAGGAGGCCATGTGCAGGCGTGAGCGGGCCACCCGTTCCGCGACGAAGGTGCCCTTGCCGGGCACCCGGGTGATGACACCCTCGGAATCGAGCTGGCCCAGCACCTCACGCACCGTCATGCGGCTGACGCGGTAGTCGTCGCAGAGCTGGCGTTCGCTGGGCAGCATCTCGCCGGGTCGCAACTGGGAGCACAGGGTGGTCAGCGCGGAGCGCAGCTGCGCCTGTTTCGTCACTCGGCCCGACACGGCATCCTTGTCTTGTCGCACGCTCCCGCGCCCGGCGGGAGCGGGTGACTGTGAGCAGGGACCTACTTCTCGTTGCGCGCCTTGGGGAATCGCTTCTGCTTGGCGACCCAGCCGGCCATCTTGGCCCAGTGTCCCTTGGCGGGGGTGACCAGGTTCACGAGTTCGCGGTTCCACTCATCGGCCTCGGTGAGCCCGTCCACGACCGCGACGAGTTCCTTGGCGGTGGCCAGATCGCCCACCACGCGATCGCCGAGCACGCCGTCCTGGCCGACCAGGGTGACGCGAACGCCGATACGGCCGACGGGCTGCAGCACCGCGGTGGCGGAACCGCCATGGTCAGCGACGAATCCCTTGACCGAGTCGACGATCGACGGCGACAGTTTGACGGGTGCCGGTGCATCGGTAGTGCTCATGCCCGCAGTTTACCCATGGGTACATCGAAGTCCACGAACGGCGGCCGCGCCGAGCGGCCGTCCGGGCGCCGGGTGTAGAAACGACACATGCGCGCCATCCAGGTTTCCCAGCACGGTGGTCCCGAGGTCCTGCTCGTCGCGGAGGTGCCCGAGCCGCAGGCCGGGCCGGGGCAATTGCTGGTCGAGACCGAGGCGATCGGCGTGAATTTCATCGACACCTACATCCGGACCGGGCGTTATCCGCAGGCGGTGCCGTATGTTCCGGGCGCCGAGGGCAGCGGCGTGGTACTCGCCGTCGGATCCGGCGTCGGCGACTTCCGGCCCGGGGACCGGGTGGCATGGGCCGCCGCGCCCGGCAGCTACGCCGAGCGGGTCGTCGTGGACGCGGCGGTGGCGATTCCGGTGCCCGCGGGCGTGGAACCGGCGGTCGCGGCGTCGGCGCTGCTGCAGGGCATGACCGCGCACTACCTCATCGAGTCGATCTACAAGCCCGAACCGGGCGAGACCGTGCTGGTGCACGCGGGCGCGGGCGGGGTCGGGCTCATTCTGACCCAGCTGCTGGCCGCGCGCGGGGTGCGGGTGATCACCACGGTGTCGACCGACGACAAGGAGAAGCTCTCGCGCGAGGCGGGCGCGGCCGAGGTGCTGCGCTACGACGACGAGATCGCCACGCGGGTACGGGAACTCACCGACGGCGTGGGCGTCGCGGCGGCCTACGACGGGGTCGGCGCGTCGACCTTCGAGGCGAGCCTGGCATCGCTGCGCGTTCGCGGCACCCTGGCCCTGTTCGGCGCGGCCAGCGGCCCGGTGCCCCCGTTCGACCTGCAGCGCCTCAACCCGGCCGGCTCGATCTTCGTGACCCGCCCGACCCTGGTGCACTACACCCGCGACCGGGCCGAATTGCTGTGGCGGGCAGGCGACATCATGAACGCGATCGCCGACGGCACCCTGCTGATCCGCGTCGGCGCGAGCTACCCCCTCGCCCAGGCCGAGCAGGCGCATCGCGATCTCGAAGGCCGCAAGACCACGGGATCGATCGTCCTGCTGCCGTAGTCGTAGCGGCAACAACTCTTTTCAGCAGTCGCGGCCGGTGAGGCCGCGATAGACGAAGCGCGTCAGGGTGTCGACCGCTTCGGCGTCGGTCAGCTCGATCGCACCGCCCTCCACCGCCTCCAGCAGGCCGGAGGCGAGCTGGAACATCAGGGTCAGGCTGGCGTCCGGGCTACCGGGCAGTTCGAGGCCCGCGGCGGCGAAGCCGTCCAGGTGGTCGGCCATTTCCGCGCGCTGCTGCGCGCCGAAGTCGGCGGCGGTGCGGGCGAAATCCGCGTTGACCAGCGCCGCCTGCTGCACCGCGCGCAGAACCGCCCAGTTCTCGCGGGCGAATCCCCAGTACGCGGCCAGGTGGTAGCGCACCGCGTCCGGATCGGTGAAGTCCGGATTGTGCTCGGGCTGCTCGGCGGCTGAATCGCCTTCGTCGGCAAGGTCTTTCAACAGCGCCTGGAGCAATTCCTCCTTGCTCGCGAAGTGGTTGTAGAACGAGCCCGCCGCCCGCCCGGCGGCCGCGGTGATGTCGGTGATCTTGGTGTTCAGATACCCGCGTTCGGCGAACAATCCGCGCGCGGCGGCCTTGAGCGCGTGTTCGGTCTCCGTCGACTTCTCCCGGCGTCGCCCGGCCATGCACACCACCTCCTTGACAGCGGAAAGTACCACCCACAATACTGAATCCACATTCAGTGAATCCTGATTCAGTAATTGGAGCAATCATGTCGCCGCAGGTCCTCATCGCCGGCGCCGGTCCCACCGGCCTCACCCTCGCCATCGATCTCGCCCGGCGCGGCGTGCCGGTGCGCATCGTCGACCGGGCCGCCGAATTCTTCGACGGCTCGCGCGGCGACGGCCTCCAGCCGCGCACCCTGGAGGTGTTCGACGATCTGGGGGTGCTGGACGCGGTCCTGGCCGCGGGGTCGCCGCAGGCCACCATGCGGGTGTTCTTCGGCGGCGAGTTCGTCATGGAGCGCCGCATGACCGAATGGCGGGAACCGACTCCGGCGGTGCCGCAACCGAATCCGTGGGTGCTCGGGCAATCCGACACCGAGCGGCTGCTGCGTGAGCGTGCGGCGGAGTTCGGGGTGCGGGTCGAACTCGGCACGGAGCTGACCGATTTCACCGCCGATGCGGACGGGGTCACCGCGACACTGACCCGCGGCGGCGATTCCGAAACACTCCGGGTCGCCTACCTCGTCGGCGCGGACGGCGGGCGCAGCACCGTGCGCAAACGGCTCGGCATCGCCTTCGAGGGCAGCACCGACGACTCGGTGCGCATGCTGCTCGGCGACGTGCGCGCCGATGCGCTGGACCACGACTTCGGCTACTGGTTCGCCCGGCCGGACGCTCCGATGTCCGGTATCGCGCTCTCCCCGCTGCCGGGCGGGCGGCGCTTCCAGTTCGCGACGCCGGTCGACGGGGACGGCGACGCGAATCTGGCCGTGCTGCAACGGTATGTGACCGAACGCTCGGGGCGCGCCGACATCGTGCTCAGTGAGCTCGGCTGGGCGACGGTGTGGCGGCCCAATACCCGCCTGGCCGAACGGTTCCGGGACGGCCGGGTGCTGCTGGCCGGGGACGCCGCGCACGTGCACCCGCCGACCGGCGGGCAGGGCCTGAACACCGGCGTGCAGGACGCCTACAACCTGGGCTGGAAACTCGAAGTCGCGCTGCGGAATCCGGGGCAGGAGAGTGAGGCGCTGCTCGATTCCTACGCGGGCGAGCGGCGGGCCGTGGCCGCGCAGGTGCTCGGGATCTCCTCGGCGCTGCTGGACAAGACCGTCAAGGGCGATCCGGACGCGCTGGATCGGGAGGGGACGCACCAGCTCGACCTCGGCTATCGGATGCTGTTCCCCGACACCGGGTCCGCGACCCTGCGTCCCGGTGATCGCGCGCCGGACGCGCCGCTGCTGACCGCCGACGGCCGCAGGATCCGGCTGTTCGAGGTGTTCCGGGGACCGCACGCGACGTTGCTGATCTTCGGCGACGGTGCGCCCGCGCTCGAATCCTTCGGGGTGCGACCACAAGTCGTCCGGGTGGGGCGGTCCGGCGCCGCGACCGGGGACGCGCTGGTCGATGCCGGCGGGCATGCCGCCCACGCCTACGACGCCACCGACGGGACCCAGATCCTCGTGCGCCCCGACGGCTACGTCGGCGCCCGCACGTCGAACTGATCACCCCGGACGTTCGGGCCCGCCCACCACGGGCAACCGGCCAGTTGCACTCCCCCGGCGCGTCGTTCGGCGAAACCGTGCAGAATGATCTTGCTGCACCGCAAGACGATTCGCCACGACCGCTCACGGGACGCCGTAAGGTTGTCGCGGCGTTCGTTCGGGCGGGCGGCAGGTAGAGGCATCGGTCAGAGGTGGTTCGCATGTTGGTGAAGGTCCGAAACGACGACCCGTCGCGGCTGTCGGCCACCGAGCGCACCGTGGTGAACTGGCTCAAATCCTGGAGCGGGCCGCACGCGGTGCCCGGGATCGCGGTGGTGCAGTGCCAGGACGCCGACGTGGTGGTGTGGACGCCGCAGACCAGCGTGGTGGTCGGGGTGCACGGTTTCACCGAGCGGGTCAACGGCACCCTGTCCTGTGCGCAGGACGAGCCCTGGACAGTCGACGGCAAACCCGCGCCGATCGACGGCGACGCCAATCCGCTCGAGCGCGTCCGGCAGCAGACCGCCGAACTCGCCCGCCAGTTGCGTTCCGCGCCCGGGCGTGAGGAAGTTCCGGTGAGCGGCCTGGTGCTGCTGTGCCCGCAGCTCGGCAGCCGGATCAAACTCGAGAAGGGCGAACTGCCACCGGGAATCGACGTGCTGATCGGCGATGGACCGTCCTCGCTGCGCACGTACTTCACCACGATCGCCGAGGGCGCCGAGCCCTCCTGGGATGCCGCCCAGGTCGGGCAGGCGCTGGGGGCGCTCGGATTCGCCGCCGCCGCAACCTATTCCGACCTGGTCTCGGAGGGCTTCCCGCCGCCGGAGTCGGCACGGACCTCCCCGCCGCCGCTGGCGGCCGCGCCGACCGTCAAGGTCCCGTCGGTCCCGATCCAGCAGGATCCCCCCGCCGCCCCGCCGCGAGGTCCGGCCGAAGCGCGTTCCGGCGCGGGCGAATCCGCGCCCGACAGACCCGCGGGCGAAACCACCGAGCTGGAGTCCGAGAAGTCGGGCAAGTCCGGAAAGGGCGGCTCGACCGGTAAGGCCGCAGCGGGCGGCGTGCTCGCCGGGGGCGCGGCGGCCGCCGCCGCCGTCGCGGCGTACCGCCACATCACCGGTGGTGGTTCCCCCTCCGATCGCCCCGAGCGGTCCGCCGAACCTCAGGGCCCGGGTCCCCAGGGCCCCGGCGCGCCGCAAGGCCCGAGCGCACCCCAGCTTCCGGGACAGGGCGCGCCCCAGCGCCCGGGTCCGGGCCAGCCCGCCGGCGTACCCCAGGGCCCGGCCCCCGTACGGGGTCCCGCACCGCAGGGTCCCGGCGCACCGCAGGGTCCG
This sequence comes from Nocardia sp. NPDC005978, assembly GCF_040614455.1. Lineage (NCBI taxonomy): Bacteria > Bacillati > Actinomycetota > Actinomycetes > Mycobacteriales > Nocardiaceae > Nocardia > Nocardia sp. NPDC005978. Next base: position 1,641 of record NZ_JBEXUS010000177.1, on the reverse strand, counting down.
GGCGCACCGCAGGGCCCCGGCGTTTCCCTGACCGGTCCCCGTGCCCCGCAACAGCCCGGAGCCCAAGGGCCCCAGCGCAATCAGCCCGCCGCTCCCCTGCGCGCCCCCGCCCCCGCCCCGATCGCCAACCCCCAGCCTCAGCCCCCCAACGCCCCCACCCGACCGACCGGCGGCCCGGGCTTCCCGATCTGGAACACCCCGCAGTCGGCGACCCAGCCCGCCAAGGCCCGCCGCCGCCGAGACATCCCGATCGTCGGCGCGATAGTCCTGGTCTTCCTGATCCTGCTGATCGCCGTGATGTGCACCGGCCGCACCACCTCCACCAAGGACGACGACACGAACACCCCCGTCCGCCCCACCACCTCCCAGCGCGGCAGCACCGGCGGAACCACGACCACCGACCCCACGATCCCGAAGACCACGGTCCCCCCGGCCTGCTTCCCCCTCGACCCCAACTGCTGATGCCGCCCGGGCTCGCGCGCCGATCCGGTGACCCGATGCCATGTCCGAGCCCGCGACGACGCCCCGGGCGCCCGGTTTCACGCCTTCGAGATCGAACCCGTGCGGGCGGCGGTCGAACCGCCTGCGCGCCGATGGGGTCCACGGTTGCCTGATTCGGCCGTCGACGGACGGGGCGGTCCGCGCCATCTGCTCGGCTGACCAGCGGTGCGCGCGATCCGCGGCCGCGCGCGGGTGTGTTCCGCCCGCGCACGGCTATGTTCGTACCCGGTGATTGTTCGGGGTGGGCCGAGAAGAGAGTGGGTGCCATGCACTGGGATCAGATGACCGATACCCCCGAGGATCTGCGGCGGCGGGCTACGCGGCTGCGACGGGGTATGGGGCAGTTGGGGGTGCTGGAGTCGATCATCGACGCGGCGGAGGGGCCCTGGCTGGGGATCATGGACGCCGACGGGCGCGGAACGGCCGAGCTGCGGATGCATCTCGCGGGCCGGTACCGGGTGTCGGCGGCGGTGACCAGTGCGGGGAAGCTGAGTCTGGTGCACGTCAACGACCTGACCCGGCGCAGGTCCGAGCGGGTGCTGTCGGGAAAGACCCTGCTGCGCAAGGGGTGGACCGAGGCCGAGCCCATGCCCAAGCAGCCGGAGTGGCTCGAATACGTGGTGTCGTGGGTGGAGAACGTCAGCGGCGAGGTGGACCGCCGCGTGGTGATCGAGTGGCGCCTGCTCGGCGCGGACCGCCGGCTGAACACCCTGAACGACACGATCGAGGGCATGCGAGCCAGCCTCGACGAGCAGGTACAGGTCCGCGACGCCCTCGCCGCCGAGGTGGCCGACCTGCGCGACGAACTCGAAACCCTGCCCCCGGCCGGCCCCGAAGCCCGCACGATCGCACCGCCCGAGCCCGAGCCGGACCCCCTCGAGGAATCGGGCGAATTCGAGGCCCCCACAGCCGAAACGACGGCGGACGCCGACGAAGTCACCGACCCCGGGTTCACCGGCATCGAGAACCAGGTGGCCGATAACGAGCAGCAGGCCGGCGACCAGGCCGACGCGGACCGCTCGGCCGATTACAGCTCGGTCAGCTTCAGCAACTGAGACTCGTTCGGTCGTTTCAACGCCCGAAAACGACACCGCCGCCGAGCTCGTGCTAAGATCGGAATAGAACACTTCTGAACACCAG
>NZ_JBEXUS010000176.1:0-10728 GCF_040614455.1 Nocardia sp. NPDC005978 | reverse complement strand
TTGCCAACCGCCAGCCGTGTCGAGGCCGGGGGTGCGCGCACCCCGGGCCCCGCTGCGGTATCGCATCGATTGGTGCGCGAACTCGCCCGCCGTGACACAGTGGTCGGATGGGACGCTCTCGCAAATCGATCATCTTGGCGGCACTGCTGGCAGCGGCCGGTGGGGCCGCCGCGTTCGTCCTGAGCCGGCGGCCGCAGCCGCCCGTCCCCGCGGCCGAACCGCCGCGTCTGGGCTACTCCCGCAACGGCTCCGCGCCCGCCCCGCTGGCGGACGCGGAGACCAATCGCTGACGCGGGCCTAGCGGCTCACCGAGCGCTTGTACTGCCGCACCGCCAGCGGCACGAACACGATCAGGATCACCACCACCCAGATCAGGGTGGTCGCCACCGGATGCCGCATGGACCAGGCGTCCGGCGGCGGGAACGCGTCACTGGTGTTGCCGAACAGCACGCGGGTGGCCTCGGTCAGCGCCGACACCGGATTCCATTCGGCGAAGACCTTCAGCGGGCCGGGCAGATCGTTCAGCGGCACGAAGGTGTTGGCCAGGAAGGTGAGCGGGAAGATCACCATGAAGACCGCGTTGTTGAACACCTCGGGTGCGCGCACCATCAGGCCGATGACCGCCATGATCCACGAGATGGCGTAGGCGAACAGCAACAGCAGCACGTAGGCCAGCACCGCGTCCATGAACGAGCCGCGAATGCGCCAGCCCACCACCAGACCGGCCAGCGACATGACGATCAGGCTCACCACGTTGATGACCACGTCGGCCAGCGTGCGGCCGATGAGCACCGCGGCCGGCTCCATGGGTAGCGAGCGGAAGCGGTCGATGATGCCCTTCTGAATGTCCTCGGCCAGGCTCAGACCCGTGAAGGTGCCGCCGAAGACGACCGTCTGGGCGAAGATGCCCGCGATGAGGAATTCGCGGTAGCCGCCCTCCAGGCCGGGAATCTTGATGGCCGTGCCGAAGACGAACGCGAACAGCAGCACGAACATGATCGGCGACAGCGTCGAGAAGATCAGCACATCCGGCACGCGCCGAATCTTGATGACATTGCGCTTGGTGATGGTGAGACTGTCGCTCACCAGCATCGAAGCGCGTTCGGCCAGTGACGGTTTCGCGGCGGTGGCGACACTCATCAGTTCTGTCCTTCCGTCGTCGCGGCCTTGGCGCCGTTGACCAGATCCTCGGCTTCGTGGCCGGTGAGGGTCAGGAACACATCGTCGAGCGAGGGACGGCGCAGCGCGACATCGCGAATCACGACCTCGTGCTTGGCCAGCTGCCCGATCGCGTCGACCAGCGCCTGCGAGCCGTCGCTGACCGGGACGATGATGCGGCGCAGACCCGGCTCCAGCCGAATCTCGCCCTGCGCCAGGCCGATCAGCGCCTCGTGTGCGATGCCGAGACTGTCGGCATGGTCCACGGTCAGCTCGATGCGATCGCCGCCGATCAGGGCCTTCAGTTCATCGGAGGTGCCTTCCGCGATGACCTTGCCGTGATCGATGACGGCGATGGAATCGGCCAGCCGATCGGCCTCCTCCATGTATTGGGTGGTGAGCAGCAGCGTCGTGCCGCCGGCCACCAGTTCGTCGATGACGTCCCAGAGATCAAGGCGCGCACGGGGATCCAGGCCGGTGGTCGGTTCGTCCAGGAACAGCACGGGCGGATTGGCGACCAGGGCGCCGGCCAGGTCGAGCCGGCGGCGCATACCGCCGGAGTAGCCCTTGACCGGGCGATCGGCGGCGTCGGAGAGCCGGAACCGCTCGAGCAGTTCGCGGGCGCGCTCCTTACTGCGCTTGGTGCCCATGTGATAGAGCCTGCCCACCATCTCGAGGTTCTCGAAACCGGTGAGATATTCGTCGACCGCGGCGTACTGACCGGAGGCGCCGATCCGAGATCGCAAGAGCTGCGGCTCTTTCAGCACATCCACACCGGAGACGGTGGCCCGGCCCGCGTCGGGGATGAGCAGGGTGGTGAGTACGCGCACCGTGGTGGTCTTGCCCGCGCCGTTGGGGCCGAGCAGCGCGGTGACCGTTCCTTCGGGGACGGATAGATCGAGTCCGTCGAGTGCGACGGTCCGGCCGTACTTCTTGACCAGACCCTCGGCGACTACTGCGTCGGGCATGATTCTCCTGATGTCGTGTGGTCAGACGCTCGCAGGGGGTCTGAACTGCGCGAACGCCGCGGAACGAGATCGGACATATGGGGCAAGTATCGTCCGATCCGCGGGAGAATGTCATCTGAATAACACGGCGGTTTCGGCACGAACATATGTTCGCACGAGGGTACGACAGGTTCGCGGCAGAAAAATCTTGGAACGCGATGCCCCGATGGCCACGCGATCTGCCGGTGTCGCGTAGGATCGTTTCCGTCGGCCCCTCCCCCCCGGGCCGACCCTACGCGGGCCTCGGCTAACTCCCCCCCTTCGCCGAGGCCCGCCCCCATGTCCGGGGTAGGTTCGCCGGTGACGGCGAAGAGGGATCAATCAGGCGAATCAGACCAACGGCCGTATTTCGTTGCGGCGCAGGACATGCCCGTGCAGGCGGTTGATGCCGCGGACGCGGACCGTGCGCAGATGCCGCAGATCGAACTGCGGGTTGTCGCTGATCTCCTGTGCCGCACCGTCATCGATGAGCACCGTGCCCGGGCGGGCAACACCGGTCAGGCGCGCGGCCACGTTCACCACCGACCCGTAGAGGTCCCCGAAGCGTTGCAGCACTTCGCCATAGGCCAGACCCACCCGCAGCTCCTGGGTGACGCCGTGCGAGGCCGTGGCGGCCTCCTGGATGGCCAGGGCGATGCGCGCGCCCTGCTCGGCGCTGTAGGACGCGAACATGACCTCGTCGCCCACGTTCTTGATCACCCAGCCGCCGTTGGCGGTGATGGCGTTGCTGGTGGCCGCCTCGAACGCCTCCAGCAGCGCCGCCAGTTCCTCGACCTCCAGGTGCCGGGTCAGGCGGGTGTAGCCGACCATGTCGGCGAAGCCGACGGCCAGCATGCGCTGGGTGTCGCCCGCGTAGGTGCCCTCGTCCAGCGAGCGCGCCAGCGCCGCGTCCAGATGCCGCCGCCAGGCGTAGGAGTGCAGCGCCTCGAAATCGGTCACCACCTCCTCGGTGGCCGAGCGCGCCACCTCTGCCCGATCCGCGCCGGGATCGTCGGCCAGCCGGTTCGCGATGCGCGCCTGGATCTCCTCGGTCACCAGATCGACCTGCCACTCCGCCAGCCGCGCCATGGAGCGGCCCAGGGTGCGGGCGGTGGTGGTCTGGCGGTGAATATCCGCCTGGGCGAGCACATTCAGGCGCGCGAAGGTGCGCGCGGCCTCGATGTCGGCGTCGGTGTACTCGACGGCGTCGTCGTCGGGATCGGCCGGGAAACCCAGCGCCACCCACAGCCGGCGCGTGAGCGAGGACGGCACCCCGGTGCGCCGGGCGACCTCGCGCCGGTTGTACCTGCGGGGACCGTTCAGCAGATACGGCTCCACCACGGATTGAACGAGTCTGGAGATTTCCGTGGCAGCCATGCAGTCACCTTACGGGGCGATCAGGCGCGGATTCAGCGCACTGTCTCGTGTCACAAAGAACGACGGCGGATTCCGGAGGGACCGTGCCGGGGACCGTCCGCGGGTGAGTGGACACCGGGGACGGAATACGCGGCCAAGATCACGGATGTGGGCTTGACCTGCGATGAGAAGGGTTGTGGAGCCTAGGGGAATCGAACCCCTAACCCCTGCCTTGCAAAGGCAGTGCTCTGCCAATTGAGCTAAGGCCCCGAACGGGACGAGTCCCGAAGAGGATCACATCAGCGAGTGGTTACCTCGTGCCAGAGATCCGCGTCGTTGCGCTGGCGGAGCTTGCTGATTCCGAAGATCACCGCGACGACTACACCGACCGTGAGGAGAAATTTCATGAATCCCACCCTACTGTGATGTTCGAGAGTGGGCCTAGGAGGACTTGAACCTCCGACCTCTTCGTTATCAGCGAAGCGCTCTAACCGCCTGAGCTATAGGCCCTCATCCGGTTCAGAGTGTGTCACCCTGACCGAGGCAGAAGATTACCGGATGAGTGCGCAGATAAGCAAAACGGCCGGTCACCGGCCTGAAAGTACAGGCGGGACCGGCCGTTTCGGCACCGGGATCAGCGGGGGCTAATCGGGGTCCGCCAGGGTCACCTGGATACCACCGACCAGATCGCAGCACTGGTTGTAGACGAACACGCCCACCGTGGACAGCGCGGTGAGCAAAACCACATTGATGAGGCCGATGACACCGGCGTAGCCGAACACCGTGCCCGCGTCGATGATCCCCGAGGAACCACCGTCCGACACCATGTCGGTGAAGGTGCTGTTGAGCCGCTCCCACACGCCCATGCCCTCGAGCACGAGGTACAGCAGGCCGACCGCCAGCATCCACACGAAGAACATGGCCACGCTGATCACCAGCGAAACCTTCAGCGTGGACCAGGGATCGATGTGGCGCACCTGCACCGTCGCGCGCAGCGGCTCACCGGTGGCCGCTGCCTGCGCCACCGCCGCGGGGGCGGACGGCGACACCGGACCGGCCGGCGGGATCGGTTCCGGCATCGGCAGCGGATGCCGGATCTCCGACAGATCCGGCAGATCCTTCACCAGCTCCGGGCGCGAGATGCTGCGGGTCGGTCCGTCGATGCCGACGGACTTGACCATGGCGGCTTCCTTGCGGGCCGCCTTGGCCGCCAGATCGGCCGTGGTGCGGGCATTGGACGCGCCGGCGTTCAGCCCGCCGCCGCCCAGTCCGCCGCCGCCACCGAGGCCGCCGCCACCGCCGAGCCCCCCGCCGCCACCGGACGGCGGACGACCGGTGGTGGGCGACTGGCCCGGCCGGTAGAGGTTGGACTGCGGCTCACGCTGCGGCAGCTGCGACCAACCTCCGTCCTGGTACGGCGAATTCCCAGCCTGACCGTCGACCGCTTCGGGAGCGGTCACCTCGGACGGGTCGGTCGTGCGCCCGGATCCCTCCGGCGCGAAATCACCGGAGGCATCCGATGTTTCGTGCGATTGCGGCACACCGCCCTCGTTGCCGGACCCCGGACGCGGGCGCGGCGGAATCGGGGACGGGGCGATTCTCTCGGTCACACCGTTGGCGTGACCGCGCTGGTCATTCGGCTGATTCGTGGTCAATGGTGAATCCTTCGATCCGTTGTGCCGCCGCTGTGTGGTGAAACTACTGCTTCGCCGAATCGCCGGTGTCGTCATCGGCGACCTGGTCGGGCTCGTCCGCGTTCCGCGCGATCGCAAGCAACGTATCGCCCTCGCCGAGGTTCATCAATCGCACACCCTTGGTCTGGCGCCCGGCTTTACGAACCTGATTGGCCGCAGTGCGAATAACTCCGCCGCCCGAAGTGATGGCGTACAGCTCATCATCATCGTTGACGATGAGCGCTCCGACCAGACTGCCACGTTTCGGGTCGTACTGAATGGTCAATACACCCTTTCCGCCACGGCCCTGAGCGGTGTACTCGTCGATCGCGGTGCGCTTGGAGTACCCACCCGCGGTCGCGACAAGCAGGTAGATTCCGTCCCCGTCGCGAACCACGTTGAGCGAGAGCAGTTCGTCGTCCGCGTTGAACCGCATGCCCTGCACGCCGGAGGTCGCGCGGCCCATCGGGCGCAGCACCTCGTCGTTGGCGGAGAAGCGGATCGACTGGCCGTGCGCGGACACCAGGAGCAGATCGTCCTCGGCCGAACACAGTGCGGCGCCGACCAATTCGTCGTTGTCGCGCAGGTTCACCGCGACGATGCCGCCGGTCCGGTTGGAGTCGAAATCGGTCAGGCGCGACTTCTTGACCAGGCCGTTGCGGGTGGCCAGCACCAGGTGCGGGGCATCCTCGTAGCTCTTGAGCTGAATGACCTGGGCGATCTTCTCGTCCGGCTGGAAGGCCAGCAGGTTCGCCACGTGCTGACCGCGCGCGGTGCGCAGCGCCTCGGGCAGCTCGTACGCCTTGGCCCGGTAGACCCGGCCCTTGTTGGTGAAGAACAGCAGCCAGTCGTGCGTGGAGGTGATGAAGAAGTGCCGGACGATGTCGTCCTGCTTGAGACCCGCGCCCTGCACGCCCTTGCCGCCGCGCTTCTGCGAGCGGTAGAGGTCGGTCTTGGTGCGCTTGGCGTAGCCGGTCTCGGTGATCGTGACGACCACGTCCTCGCGGGCGATCAGATCCTCGTCCGCGACGTCACCGTCGGCGGCGATGATCCGGGTGCGGCGATCGTCGCCGTGCTTGTCGACGATCTCCGCCAATTCGTCACGGACGATGGAGCGCTGGCGCTCGGGCTTCTCGAGAATGTCCTTGAGATCGGCGATCTCCAGCTCGATCTTCGCCAACTCGTCGATCAGCTTCTGCCGCTCGAGCGCGGACAGGCGGCGCAGCTGCATGTCGAGGATCGCGGTCGCCTGGACCTCGTCGATCTCGAGCAGCTGCATCAGGCCGGTGCGGGCGGTGTCGGTGTCGGCCGAACGGCGGATCAGGGCGATGACCGCGTCCAGCTGATCCAGCGCCTTGACCAGGCCGCGCAGGATGTGGGCCCGCTCCTCGGCCTTGCGCAGCAGGTACTTGGTGCGCCGGACGATCACTTCCAACTGGTGGTTCACGTACAGCCGGATCATCTGATCCAGGCGCAGCGTGCGCGGCACACCGTCCACGATCGAGAGCATGTTCGCGCCGAACGAGGTCTGCAGCTGGGTGTGCTTGTAGAGGTTGTTCAGCACCACCTTGGCGATGGCGTCGCGCTTGACCGTCACCACGATGCGCATGCCCACGCGGTCCGAGGACTCGTCGTGGATGTCCGAGACGCCCGCGATCTTGCCGTCCTTGACCTGCTCGGCGATCGCGTTGATGAAGTTGTCGGTGTTGACCTGGTACGGCAGCTCGGTGATGACGATCGTGGTGCGACCGCGCGAGTCCTCCTCGATCTCCACCACGCCGCGCATGCGGATCGAGCCGCGGCCGGTCCGGTACGCGTCGTTGATGCCCTGGGTGCCGACGATCAGGCCCGAGGTCGGGAAGTCCGGGCCCTTCACGCGCTCCATGCACGCTTCGAGGGTGGCCTCCTCGTCCGCGAGGTGGTTGTCCAGCGCCCAGAAGATCGCCTCGGCCAGCTCGGTGAGGTTGTGCGGCGGGATGTTGGTGGCCATGCCGACGGCGATGCCGTTGGAGCCGTTCATCAGCAGCGCGGGCACCCGCGCCGGGAGCACGACCGGCTCCTGGGTCTTGCCGTCGTAGTTCGGCGTGAAATCGACCGTCTCGTGGTCGATCTCGCGCAGCATCTCCATCGCGAGCGGGGTCAGGCGGCACTCGGTGTAGCGCATGGCGGCCGCGCCGTCGTTGCCGCGCGAACCGAAGTTGCCCTGGCCGTCGACCAGCGGATAGCGCAGCGACCACGGCTGGGCCATGCGGACCAGGGTGTCGTAGATCGCGGTGTCGCCGTGCGGGTGGTAGTTGCCCATGGTGTCGGCGACCGGGCGCGCGGACTTCACGTAGCTGCGATCGGGGCGGTAGCCGTTGTCGTACATCGCGTACAGGATCCGGCGGTGCACCGGCTTCATGCCGTCGCGCACCTCGGGCAGCGCGCGCCCGACGATGACGCTCATGGCGTAGTCGATGTAGGAGTTCTGCATCTCCTGCTGGATGTCGACCGGTTCGATGCGGTCGCCGCCCGACGGGGGAAGCTCGGTTTCAGTCATGAATTGGTCTCCGTAGGAAGTCTTTTGGATGGTTCCGGACGCAGGAGAGGCCCGGGGATGCGATGCCCCCGGGCCCTACCTCGCTAGACGTCGAGGAACCGAACGTCCTTGGCGTTGCGCGTGATGAAGCTGCGGCGCGCTTCCACGTCCTCGCCCATGAGGATCGAGAAGAGCTCGTCGGCCGCGGCCGCGTCGTCGAGCGTCACCAGACGCAGCACGCGCACCGACGGATCCATCGTGGTCTCCCACAGCTCCTTCGGGTTCATCTCGCCCAGACCTTTGTAGCGCTGGATGCCGTCGTCCTTGTTGATCTTCTTGCCGGCGGCCAGGCCCTGCTCAAGCAGCCCGTCGCGCTCGCGATCGGAGTAGGCGAACTCCGGATCGCTGCGCTGCCACTTGAGCTTGTACAGCGGCGGCTGCGCGAGGTAGACGTGACCATGCTCGACCAGCGGGCGCATGAAGCGGAACAGCAGGGTGAGCAGCAGGGTCGAGATGTGCTGGCCGTCCACGTCGGCGTCGGCCATCAGCACGATCTTGTGATAGCGCAGCTTGGCGATGTCGAACTCGTCGTGGATGCCGGTGCCGAAGGCGGTGATGATCGCCTGGACCTCGTTGTTCTTGAGCACCTTGTCGATGCGCGACTTCTCGACGTTGATGATCTTGCCGCGCAGCGGCAGGATCGCCTGGTACATCGAGTCGCGGCCGGACTTGGCCGAACCACCGGCGGAGTCGCCCTCCACGATGTAGATCTCGGACTTCACCGGATCCTTGGAGCGGCAGTCCGCCAGCTTGCCCGGCAGCCCGCCGAGGTCGGTCGCGGACTTGCGGCGCACCAGCTCGCGCGCCTTACGCGCGGCCACGCGCGCCTGGGCCGAGGACACCGCCTTGGTGACGATGGTCTTCGCATCGGCCGGATTCGCCTCGAACCAGTGCGCGAGATGCTCGTTGCAGGTGCGCTGCACGAACGACTTGACCTCGGTGTTGCCCAGCTTGGTCTTGGTCTGGCCCTCGAACTGCGGATCCGAGATCTTCACCGAGACGATCGCGGCCAGACCCTCGCGGATGTCGTCGCCGGTGAGGTTGCCGTCCTTCTCCTTGAGGAGCTTCTTGTCCTTCGCGTACTTGTTCACCACCGTGGTGAGCGCGGCGCGGAAACCCTCTTCGTGGGTGCCGCCCTCATGGGTGTTGATGGTGTTGGCGAAGGTGTGCACGGACTCGGAATAGCCCGAGTTCCACTGCATCGCGACCTCGAGCTCGTGCCCGGTGCCCTTGCCGGTGAAGCCCACGATCGAGTTGTGGATCGGGGTCTTGGTCCGGTTGATGTGCTTGACGTAGTCCTCGAGCCCGCCCGGGTAGTGGTAGGTGCGGGTCTTGACCTTCGGCTCGGCGGCCGGGGCGTTCTCGTCGAGATGCTTGGGCGCCTCGGCGGTGTCGCTCACGACCTCGTCGGTGACGTCGTTCTCGGCGACCCGCTGGTCGGTCAGGGTGATGGTGAGGCCCTTGTTCAGGAACGCCATCTCCTGCAGCCGGCGCGCGACCGTCTCGAAGTTGTAGGTGGTGGTCTCGAAGATGTTCGGGTCGGCCCAGAACCGGATCGTCGTACCCGTGCGGCGGGTGGCGTCGCCCTTGACGAGCGCGCCCGGCTTGGAATCCTTGTACTCCTGGGTCCAGTGGAAACCGTCGGTGTCCACCTCGGCCTCGAGGCGGGTGGACAGCGCGTTCACCACCGAGATGCCGACGCCGTGCAGACCGCCCGACACCGCGTAGGCGTCGGAGTCGAACTTGCCGCCCGCGTGCAGCTGGGTCATGACGACCTCGATGGTCGGCACCCCCTGCGCGTGCATGCCGACCGGAATACCGCGGCCGTCGTCGACGACCTCGACGCCGCCGTCCGCCAGCAGCGTGACATCGACGCGGCTGGCGTAGCCCGCCATCGCCTCGTCGACCGAGTTGTCGACGACTTCCCAGATCAGGTGGTGCAGGCCGCGCTCGCCGGTCGAACCGATGTACATACCGGGACGCTTGCGGACCGCTTCGAGGCCCTCGAGAACAGTGATGGAGTCGGCACCGTAGCCCGGGTTGCCTGACTTGGGCTTGGTCGAGCCGTCTGCGTTGGAGTCCATGGCAGCCACTGGTCGGTAGCTCTCCTTACTTGCTGATCCTCCCGGCGCCGGACGAGCGCACACGTGGGGCCCGAAAGCATGTCTGCTCGAGAGTTACGGGTCCACGCGCGAGCTGTCGCTGAACGCGCCGGGAGGTATCGCCGCTAGTTACTCCCCCATCCTACTGGTACGACCGACAAGGAATGCACCTATGACACCCCTGAGTGGGCCGTGAGTGCGAGAAATCGACCAGCAATATGTCCGGTCATGGGTGACGGGCGTGGAAAGAGCCTCAGCGGGCGGACGAGCGCGCGGGCGGACGAGTTTGCGATGCGGTTCGCCGCGATCGTGATCGCGCGGCGGCCCGAACAGGGGTTCGGACTGGTCCGAGGTGCCGGCCCGTCGTTTCACGTGGAACGACGCGACGGGCGGGCCGGGACGGCGGGGCCGATTCCGCCGCAGGCGATTCCGGCCCGATGCCCCCGCTCGGCCTACCCGTAGGTGTCGCGGGGGCCGCGGCCCTTGATGTGCCGCTCACCCTTGCGCCAGCTCGGCGCGGTGGGCCCGTTGATGCGCAACTGCTTCACGACGCCGTTGCCGACCGCGGCGGCGATCTTGGCCAGGATCTGCGACTGGAACATCCGCAGCTGGGTGGCCCAGGCGGTCGACTCGGCCTGGATGCTGAGCACGTGGTTCTCCAGCGAGATCGGCTGCGCGTGCGCGGCGATGTCCTCGCCCACCACCTTGGCCCACTGGCCGAAGACCATGCCCTCGGCCACCTTGCCGGACCAGCCGCGCCCCTTCGCGAGCTGACTGGTCAGCGCGCCGAACAACTGCGGATCGCGATCGTCCGGCCCCGACCCGGACCAGCCCCGGCGGCGGCCGCGCAGCGCGCGCACCCCGCCCGTCCGCGG
>NZ_JBEXUS010000175.1:0-10784 GCF_040614455.1 Nocardia sp. NPDC005978 | reverse complement strand
CCGGCACGGGCGCGGGCTCGCGGGGCTGGACGCGCCCGCGCGCGCCGCGGTGGTCGAGTCCGCGCGGCACAATCCGGCGCTGCAGCACGCGGTCGCCGCGATCGAAACCCCTTTGCGGATAGCGCATTTCAGTGATCGGCGCTATCTCGACGCGATCGGCCTGCCACGCTACGGCGCGCCCGTGCTCGAACGCCGTCCGGGATGGATGGCCAATGTCAGCACCCCGGACGAGCTGCCGGCCGGTGACCTGATCGAGTGCGACGTGGTGGTGGTCGGCACCGGCGCCGGTGGCGCGGCGGTCGCGGCACGCCTGACCGAGCGGGGTCTGGGCGTGGTCATGGTCGAGGAGGGAGATTACGCCGGGCGCGCGGAGTTCACCGGCGAACCGCACGATCGGACCCAGAAGTATTGGCGCGACGGCGGATACAACCTCGCGGTCGGCAACTCGGTGCTCGGGGTGAGCACCGGCCGCCTGGTCGGGGGCACCACGGCGATCAATTCCGGCACCGCGTTCCGCACCCCGGACGCGGTGCTGGGCGAATGGCTCGACCTGGGCTTTCCGGCCGATTTCGCGCCGGACGCGTTCCGCGGCTATCTCGACGAGGTGTCCGGTGAGCTGGGAATCGCCTACGCCGAGACCGCATATCTGGGCCGGGTCGCCGAGGTCATCGGGCGGGGCGCGGACGCGCTCGGGGCCGAGCACGGTCCACTGCCGCGCAACGCCGCGGGCTGCGACGGGCAGGGACAGTGCGTGTACGGGTGTCCCACCGATGCCAAACGCAGCGCCAATGTCAGCTGGGTGCCGCGCGCGCTCGAGGGCGGCGCGCAGCTGTACACGGGGTTGAGCGTGACCCGGATCCTGTTGAACGACCGGCGCGCGACCGGGGTGCTGGCCGAGGGCCAGGACTCGCACGGCGCGCCGCGCGCCCTCGAGATCCGGGCGCGGGCGGTGGTGATCGCGACCGGCACCCTCATGACCCCGCTGCTGTTGCGCCGCAACGGTATCGAGCTGCCCGCGCTGGGGCGCAATCTGTCGGTGCATCCGTCGCTGGGCGCGGTGGCGATGATGGCCGAGCCGGGCACGCCCTGGAACGCGATTCCCCAGGGCTATCACGTGCACGGGCTGGGCGATGAGTTGTGCACGTTCGAGGGGGTGTCGATTCCGCCGCAGTTCGCGGCCGGGGTGCTGCCGTTCCACGGCGCGCGCCTGACCGAGTGGATGAACCGGTGGGCGCACACCGAGCAGTTCGGGGCGATGGTGCGCGATACCGGGGTGGGCAGCGTGGGAATCGGGCCCGGCGGGCGCACCCTGATCCGGTACAGCCTGACCCCGCGGGTGCGGGCCGCGCTGCAGCACGCGTGCGCGGGGCTGGCGGAGTTGTTCCTGCACGGCGGCGCGCAGGCGGTGGCGCTGCCGATCGCGGGCATGCCGCCGATCCGGACCCTGGAGCAGGCGCGGGCGGTGGCCGAAACCCCTGTGGGGGCACGGCGATTCCGCATGATGGGCCCGCATCCGCTGGGTACGGCGCGCATGGGCGTGGACGCGCGCACGGCGGTGGTGGACTTCGAGCACCGGGTGTTCGGCGCAACCGGGCTTTACATCGCCGACGGTTCGGTGGTGCCGACCTCGCTCGGGGTCAATCCGCAGGTGACCATCATGGCCATGGCGTTGCGGGCGGCCGAGGCGATCGCGGCCGAGCTGCGCTGAGCGGCAACCGATTCTGTGCCGATCGGCATTCGATTTCGGGGCTGGCGCCGATTCGGTGATCTTGGTACACCTGGTGAGAGAAAATGGGGTGATCCGACTCAGTTCGGGGACAGGGGCCAATCGTGAATTCCAGAGCCGAACTCGAGCGTGAACTGGGCGGGCCGGTCGCCGCCCTGGACGGGTTGTCCGAGGCCGAGACCGCGGATCTGCTCGAGATCTTCCGCCAGGCCCAGCGCACCGAGGCCGCGGACATGGTCGAGGCGGTGGACAAGACGGTCGGCGCGCTGCCGTGGCCGCTGAGCACCGCGGCCAAGAAGATCATGTTCGGGAACAAGCTCGGATGAGCGATCTGGTCACCCGGGCGCAGCTCACCCTGCTCTCGCGCACCCTGCACGTGCCGGTCGAACGGCTCGGGCACCTGGAGAAACTCGGTGCGCGGCGTCTGCACGAACTCCAGGAGAACGCCGCCCGGGTCATTTTCGACCGGCACGCCGCGGTGTTCTCACGCCTGACGCTGCTGGTGCCGATCGTGCCGTTGAGCATCTCGATTCCGCTGGTGCAGAAGGTGGTGCCGCCGGTCATGGCCGGGCGCGCGGCCGGGGCGCTGGGGGTCGAGCATCCGCGCAAGGCCGTGGAGGCGACCACGATGCTCGAGCCCGCGTACGCCGCGCAGGCCGCGCCGTTCATGGATCCGCACGCGGTGGGACAGCTCGCCGAGATCGCACCGCCCGCACCGGTGGTGGCGATCGTGAACGAGATCCTGCGCCGCGGCGATTACGTGACCGCGGGACCGTTCCTGGCCTATGCCACACCGGAATTGATTCGCGCGGTGGAGGTGGGCGTGCACGATGACGAGGGGCTGATCCGCTCGGCGTCGTACGCGTATTCGGGCGAGAGCGTGTCGCTGATCGTGCGGCAGCTGCTCGCGGGCAGTGAGCGGCGGATTCCCCGGCTGCTCGGCACCGTCGTGGGCGGGTCCACCGAGCTGCGGCTGGCGGCGCTGTCGGTGTTCGCGCGCTGTGACGCGGATGTGGCGGCCGGGATCGGGGACGCGCTGGTCGAGGTGGCCTCGACCGACGAGCTCGGGTCGCTGTTCGCAACGTTCCTGGACGCGGGCGCGTTCACGGAAACACTGCGTTTCGTCGGGCATTTCACCGCGGACGCGGCGGATTCGGTCGCGGGCACCGGGGTGTTCGCCGATCCGGCGGTCTTCGAGACGCTGACCGGGGCGCTCGCGGAGGACGCCGAGGCCGGGGACTGGCGTGGGCTGCTGGCGCTGGCCGAGCGGGTGGACGCGGCGGCCCGGCGAGTGGGCGGCACACTCTCGCACTTCGCACCCGAGACGCTGCGGCGGTTGGCCACCACCCTGGGCGCCGCGGCGCTGTGGCCGCCGCTGATGCGGGTGCTGGCCGCCGCCGAACCCGACGCGCAGTCGCGGATCGGCCAGGTCTGGTCGGGGCTGCCCGAGGACGAACGGCGGGAGCTGGAACAGCGGCTCGCCGAGGCCGATCGGGCCGAGGCGCTCACCTCGTTCGCCGCGACCTTGCGGCTGCCGCGCTAGCGGGCCTTCTGCCACCGACCGCCTGGTCTGCTGGGGCCGGGGTCGGTCGCGGCTGCACGGAAGCGCGGTTGGGTGCCGCCAATGGTGATGGCGGTCAGTGCAATTCCTCGGTGACCCGCGCGAAGGCGGAGGCGCCGTTGCCTTTCGCGACCTGGCGATCCACCAGGGCCGCCAGGGGCGCGATCAGCGTGTCGCCTACGCCCGCGTCGGTGGCCGCGCGGGAAATGGCATCGAGTGCGGCCTTCTGGAAGGCCAGGTGCTGGACCTCGGCGGTGTAGTCGCCGGAGTCGATGACCCGCGCGTATTCGGGCAGGCCCTGGGCCATCGCGGTGACCCAGGGCACGGCGCGGGCGGCGAAGTCGGCGGCGGTGAAACCGGCGGTGCGGGCCATGGCCGAGCCCTGGAAGAAGCCCGCGAACATCAGGTACATGTTCGCCAGCAGCGCGAAGTCGAGCAGGGCGGCGGTGCCGGGGTCGGTGTCGAAGTATTCGGCGGCGCCGAAGAGTTCGAGCAGGGGACGGTGGGCGTCGAAGACCGTGCGTGAACCGCTGTACAGCAGGGCCGAGGCGGGGGTGCCGATCATCGGCGGGACGGCCATGATGCCGCCGTCGAGGAAGTCGATGCCGTGGTCGGCGGCCCAGCGCGCGAGTTCGCGTGACTCCTCGGGGGAGGTGCTGGTGAGGTTGAGCCACCGGCGGCCGGTCAGGGCGCCGGCGATGGGATCGAGGGTGTCGTGGACCGAGGCGTGATCCAGGAGCACGGTGATGAGCAGGCCGCCGTCGTGCACGGCCTCGGCCGGGGTGGTCGCACCCCGTGCGCCTGCTGCCACGAGATCGGTGTCGCGGCCGGGGGTGCGGTTCCAGACCGTGGTCGGCGCACCGGCTTTCACCAGGGTCCGCGCCAGGGCCCGGCCCATCTCGCCCAGGCCCAGCACGGTGACGGGGCCGAACGGGGTGGTCGTCATTGCGGGAGCTCCTTCGATCGTTTGCCGCCGCCGGGTGCGGCGGGGTGGAATCGACAGTGCCGGTGTGCGCGTTGGCCGACAAGTACGCACTATGTCCGAGGGATACGCACCGAAAAGTGTGTGTCCAGCTAGCGAGGGTGAGCGATGGGTGAGAAGAGATTCGGGCCATACTTCTGCGGGATCGACGCGGCCATGGACGTGCTGGGCGGCAAGTGGAAGTCGCTCATTCTCTGGGAGCTCGACGCGCACGGGACGCGGCGGTTCGGGCAGCTGCGGCGCGGACTGCCCGGGGTGTCGGAGAAGATGCTGACCCAGCACCTGCGCGAGCTCGAGGAGGACGGGGTGGTGCATCGCGAGATCTTCGCCGAAATTCCACCGCGCGTGGAGTATTCGCTGACCGAGGAGGGCGCGGCGCTCAACGCCGCGCTGCGCGAGCTGGGTGCGTGGGGTAAGCGCCGGATCGCACGTATCGGGGCCGAGCGGGTGCACGTGCCGGCCTGAGAACCGGCCCGTGCCCGGCGAATTCGGCCTTGGCACCCCACGCGGTCAGTGGGTGGCGGCGTGTGCGCCGGCGACGCGGCCGAAGGCGAGGGCGTCGGCGATGTGGAAGCCGCCGTCCTTGCAGCGGGAGTAGGTGGAGCTGATGTTGCCCGCGGCGTAGAGGCCGGGGATGGGTGCGCCGAAAGGATCCAGGACGCGGGCGTTCTCGTCGCGGCGGGGGCCGCCGTTGCTCCAGGCGAGCAGGGGCGCGGAGGCGAAGGCGTAGTAGGGCGCTTCGGTCAGGGGGATCAGGGTGCGGGGGTGGCGGCCGAATTCGGGGTCGCTGCCCGCGGCGCAGGCGGCGTTGTAGCGCGCGACGGTGTCCTCGAGCGCGCCGGGGTCCATCCCGATCAGGGGTGCGAGTTCGGCGAGGGTATCCGCGCGCTGGATCCAGCCCTTACCGATTTCGACGGCGTTGTCCGAACTCCAGTCGTAGCCTTCGATCTGCTGGGCCCAGCTCACCGCCAGCACGTCGCGCCCGGGCACGATCGGGCCCGCGCGCCGGGTGGCCTCGTCGAACAGGATGTGCATGGGTTCGACGGGGAACAGCTGGTAGGTGCCGTGGATGCGGGCGTGCCCGTGACCGAGGGCGACGGTTTCGTTGCAGCAGCGGCGCCCGTCGCGCCCGAGGTAGAGGTAGCCGCGCGCGTGCGGGAACGCGGTGTAGAAACCGGCGGTGTAGCCGGGGGCGCGCAGGCCGGGCAGGGTCATCATGTTGGACATGTGCCACAGGTCCGCGCCGGCTTTCATGGCCATGCGGTGCCCGTCGCCGGTGGCGGCGGGGGTGCCCCACACGACCGGGTCGGGCAGGCCGAGGTGGTCGCGGACCATGTCCGGGTTGCCTTCGAATCCGCCTGTGGCCAGGACGATTCCGCGCCGCGCGCGCACCCGCAGGGCGCCGTCGGCGGTGTCGGCGATGATGCCGGTGACCACTCCGGCGTGCTGGATCAGTTCGCGCGCGGGTGTGCCGAGGCGGACTTCGATCCCGCGGGCGCGCACGGCCCCGGCCAGTGCGGCCCAGAGCTTTCCACCGCCCATGACGCCCTCGACGCCGATCCAGCCGCGCATGGCGTCGCTGCCGTCCAGGTCCGGATATTCCGGTGGCGCGGGCACGGCCAGGCCGACCTCGATGCCCAGCCCGCGCATCCAGTCCGAGTTGCGGGCGGTTTCGCGCGCCCAGGTCCGGACCACGGGTTCGGGGACGGGCAGGCCGGCGCTGAGGCTGCGCAGGTAGACCGCGGCGCGTTCGGGATCCTGATTGTCGAACCACACCGCGCCCGAGACCCGGGTGCTGCCGCCGGCGGCGTCGGCGTCCATCTTCTCCAGGATCAGTACCCGTGCTCCGGCGTCGTGCGCGGCGATGGCGGCCGCGCAGCCCGCGCCGCCGAAACCCACCACCACGACATCGGTTTCGATATCCCATCGCGCTTCGATCATGACCGCGTCGTCCTTTCCGTTGGCCCCGGGTGCGAACGGAACCAGCCCCGGCCGGGACTGGAAAACGTCAGTCCCGGCCACCGGGACGCGGGCCGTTGCGGCCCAAGCGGGCCGGTATCCAAACATGTTCTGCGACACTGGGTATCGGGGCAACACTGATCGGAAAGGTCGTCGCGCCGTATGCACGTCGTACTCGTGGGCCCGCCGGGGGCGGGCAAGGGCACCCAGGCACGGGGGTTGAGCGCGACCCTGGCCGTCCCGCACATCTCCACCGGCGATCTGCTGCGCGCGCTGGCCGGTGCGTCCACCGAGCTGGGCCGTGAGCTGGCCGGCATCCTGTCCACCGGTGCCCTGGTCCCGGACACCATCACCAACGAGATCGTGCGCCGGCGTCTGTCCGAGCCGGACGCGCGCGCGGGTTCGCTGCTGGACGGCTACCCGCGCAACCGCACCCAGGCCCGCGCCCTGGACACCGCGCTGGCAGCGCACGGCCGCGAACTGGACCGGGTTCTCGAGCTGGTTCTCGATGACGAGATCGCGCTGACCCGGCTGCTCTCACGCGGGCGCGGCGACGACACCGAGGCGGTGATCCGCCACCGCCAGCACCTGTACCGCACGCAGACCGAACCGGTCCTCGAGCATTACGCCGGCCGGGTGGTCACCATCGACGCCGACGGCACGGTCGAGCAGGTCGCCGAGCGCGCGCTGCGGGCGCTGCGGGAGGAATAGAGCGCCCCGCCCGGCCGGTTGCTGGGCGGGCGGGGGCGAATCCTGGTGCGGCCGGGAGTATTCGGCCGAGGGGCCGGTGTGCGGGGGAGCCCCCTCGATGCCCGTGCGGTCATCGCGCACGGCGGCGGGCCGGCCCGCGTTGTGAAAGGTCAGCACGGCTGGGGTTTTTGCGATTTTTGCGATATTCCCGCCTCTATGATGGGCGGTCGATCGCGGGGTGCTCGGCCGCGTCGCCGGAGAAAAGGGGAACGTATGTCCGCCACGGACGAAGTCGGATTCGGTTCCAGACCTTCGAACCGGACCGGCCTATGACCGATCTGGTGACCGGCGCCCAGCTGGCGCTGCTGGCGCGAACCCTGCGCGTTCCCGTCGAGCGCATCGCGCACCTGGAACGACTGGGCGCGCACCGGCTGCACGAGTTGCAGCAGCGAATGTCGGGCACGCTCTTCGATCAGCACGCGCCGATGTTCGAACGGATCAGCACGCTGGTGCCGATCGTGCCGCTGAGCATCTCGCTGCCGATCGTGCAGCGGGTGGTGCCGCCCGCGATGACCGGGCGCGCGGCGGGGGCGGTGGGGGTGCTGCATCGCAAGAAGGCCATCGACGCGCTCCTGCGCCTGAACGTCTCCTACGCCGCGGACTGCGCGCCGTATCTGGATCCGCGCACGGTCGGCCAGCTCGCCGACGACGCCCCGCCGGGGCCGGTGATCGAGATCGTGAACGAGTTGCTGCGCCGTCGCGACTACGTGACCGCGGGCCCGTTCCTGGCGTACGCGACCCCCGAGCTGATCGACGCGGTCGAGAGCGGGGTGGAGGACGACGAGGGCGTGATCCGCTCGGCGTCCTACGCCTATTCTGGGGAGAGCATCAGCGCGATTGTGCGCCAACTGCTTTCGGGTCCGGGCGGGCGGATTCCGCGGCTGTTGAGCACGGTGGTGGACGGGTCGAAGGAGTTGCGGCTGGCGGCGCTGTCGGTGTTCGCGCGCTGCGCCCCCGATGTGGTGGGCGCGGTCGGGGACGTCCTGTTCGAGGTCGCGCCGCCCTCGGCGATCGGTGATCTGGTCGCCACCTATATCAATGCCGGGGCGACCGAGGACATGCTGCGGTTCATCGGCCAGCTGAGCCCGCACGCGCTGACCAAACTCGCGTTGAATCCGGTCCTGGGGGAGACTGCGGAGATCCTGGTGGCGACCGTGGACGGCACCAGCGAGCTGGGGCTGTGGCGCGGGGTGCTCGAGCCGCTGGCGCGCACGCCCGCCGAGGTGCGCCGGCGCGCGGGGTTGCGCCTGGCCGAGCTGGACACCCCGACGCTGATCATGCTGCCCGCCATCGCCCAGGCCGCGCGCCTGTGGCCGCCGCTGCTGTGGGTGCTGTCGGCGACCGATGTGGATGTGCAGGCGCGCATCGGCGAGCTGTGGGCCACCGCCACCCGCCTCGAGCTGCCGCTGCTCGAGCGGCGGATCGCCGATCAGCGCCTGGAATCGCTGCTGACCACCTTGACCGAGACGCTGCGCCTGCTGCGCTGATCGGGCGGGTGTGTTCGGGTCGGGCCTCGGTCGTGGACGCCGGGCGTCGCGCTCGCATCGCACACGAGCAGCGGCGCGCGCACGGGTCCCCGCGACCGTGCGGTATCCGGGTGACCCCCGGAATCGCTTGGGCGAGGGCTGATTCGAATTGGGCGCGGGTGCGATCACCTGGGCGGCACGGGTGCGGGCGCGGTGGCGGGAGTCCGCGCGCACGCGCGGAGGTGGTAGGAAAGGGGACGTGTCCGAAACTGGCGAACCTCGCGCATCCCGTGCCGTTTCCGAGGTGGTGGACCTGGTCAGTGCGCTGATCCGGTTCGACACCTCCAACACCGGCGAATTGGAGACCACCAAGGGCGAGCGCGACTGCGCGCTCTGGGTGGCCGAGCAATTACAGCAGGCCGGGTACACCACCGAATACATCGAATCCGGGGCGCCCGGGCGCGGCAATGTCTTCGCGCGATTGCCGGGCGCGGATTCGAGCCGGGGCGCGCTGCTGATGCACGGGCACCTCGATGTGGTGCCGGCCCAGGCCGCGGACTGGAGCGTGCACCCGTTCTCCGGGGCGGTCCAGGACGGCTACGTGTGGGGCCGCGGCGCGGTCGACATGAAGGACATGTGCGGCATGATGCTGGCGGTGGCCCGCCAGTTCAAGATCGAGGGCACGGTGCCCCCGCGCGACATCGTGTTCGCGTTCCTGGCCGATGAGGAGAACGGCGGGAAGTGGGGTTCGCACTGGCTGGTGGACAATCGCCCCGATCTGTTCGAGGGGATCACCGAGGCGGTCGGTGAGGTCGGCGGGTTCTCGCTGACCGTGCCGCGCCCGGACGGCACCGAACGCCGGCTGTATCTGGTGGAGACCGCGGAGAAGGGACTGGGCTGGATGCGCTTGCGCGCCAAGGCCCGTGCCGGTCACGGTTCGTTCCTGCACGAGGACAACGCGGTGACGATCCTGGCTCAGGCGGTGGCCCGGCTGGGCACCCATACCTTCCCGCTGGTGGTCTCGGATTCGGTGGCCGAGTTCCTGGCCGCGGTGCAGCAGGAGTCGGGTATCGAGTTCGATCCGGCGAGCCCGGACATCGAGGGCCAGCTCGCCAAGCTGGGCACCATTTCCCGCATCATCGGCGCGACCCTGCGCGATACGGCCAATCCGACCATGTTGCAGGCGGGGTACAAGGCCAATGTGATTCCGCAGACCGCCGAGGCGGTGGTGGACTGCCGGGTGGTGCCGGGGCGCCAGGCCGAGTTCGAGAAGGAGGTCGACGAGCTGATCGGCCCCGATGTCGAGCGCGAGTGGATCACCAAACTCGATTCCTACGAGACCACGTTCGACGGCCATCTGGTCGATGCCATGAACGAGGCGATCCTGGCCCACGACCCCCAGGGCCGCACCGTGCCCTACATGCTCTCCGGCGGCACCGACGCGAAAGCGTTCGCGCGCTTGGGTGTTCGCTGCTTCGGGTTCGCCCCGCTGCAGCTGCCGCCGGAGCTGGACTTCACCGCGCTGTTCCACGGGGTGGACGAGCGGGTTCCGGTGGCATCGCTCGAGTTCGGGACGAGCGTGCTGGAACACTTCCTGCTGAACAGCTGATTTCTCGCACCTCCATTGTTCTCGAAAGGACTTCTCGTGCCCGACTATTCGTACAACCCCTACGCCGCGCTGCCGCAGCTGCCCGAGTTCACGCTCACCTCCACCGACATCACCGAGGGTCAGGCGCTGCACCTGGATCAGGTCAGCGCGCTGGGCGGGGCCGGGGGCAAGGATGTCTCCCCGCAGTTGAGCTGGTCCGGATTCCCGGCCGAGACCAAGAGTTTCGCGGTGACGGTGTTCGATCCCGACGCTCCGACCGCCTCGGGATTCTGGCACTGGGCGGTGGCCAACATCCCGGTCACGACCACGAGCCTCGAGACCGGGCAGGGCAGCGCGGGCGGCACACTGCCCGCGGGTGCGGTCACCCTGGGCAACGACGCGGGGCTGACCGAGTACACCGGCGCGTTCCCGCCCGCCGGGCACGGCGCACACCGGTATTTCGTGGTCGTGCACGCGGTCGGGGTGGAGCGGCTCGAGGTCGATGAGAACGCGTCCCCGGCGTACCTGGGGTTCAATCTGTTCCTGAACGCGATCGGGCGCGCGACGTTGATCGGCACGCACGAACAGCTCTGAGTTCGATGGTGAACGGCCGTGGGGGGGGGGGGGTGGGGCGGGGTCTGTGTTTTGGTGTGGGGGGCGCTTGGGGGTTTGGGGGTGGGGGGGGGCGCTTTCTGGGGGGGGCGAACCTAACTCGGTGCGAGGGGGACGGCGTGGAGCAGGGGCGGGCCAGC
>NZ_JBEXUS010000174.1:0-10957 GCF_040614455.1 Nocardia sp. NPDC005978 | reverse complement strand
GGGGGAGCGAAGCGGAGGAGCGGAGGGAGGGAAGAACCGGGCCAACAGGGCCGCGAACCGCCCGGAGCGAAGCGGAGGGCAAGATAGGCACAGTGGCAGCTTCGGAGTTCGCGTTCAAGGTCGGTACCAGGCTGGAGGGTCAGCACGGCAGGTCCGGGCTGATCAGCACGCCGCACGGGGACATCGCTACCCCGGCGTTCATTCCGGTGGGCACCAAGGCCACCGTGAAAGCGGTGCTGCCCGAGACCATGAAGGACCTCGGCTCGCAGGCCCTGCTGGCCAACGCCTATCACCTCTATCTGCAGCCGGGCTCGGACATCGTGGACGAGGCGGGCGGGCTGTCGAAGTTCATGAACTGGCCCGGGCCCACCTTCACCGACAGCGGCGGGTTCCAGGTCATGTCGCTGGGAGTCGGGTTCAAGAAGGTGCTGGCCATGGAGGCGGTCGGCGTGCAGGACGACGACGTGATCGCCAAGGGCAAGGAGCGCCTGGCGCACGTCGACGACGACGGCGTCACCTTCCGCTCCCACCTGGACGGCTCCAGGCATCGCTTCACCCCCGAGGTGTCCATGGGCATCCAGCATCAGCTGGGCGCGGACGTCATGTTCGCCTTCGACGAGCTCACCACCCTCATGAACACCCGCGGCTACCAGGAGGAGTCGCTCGAACGCACCCGCCTGTGGGCGCAGCGCTGCCTGGACGAGCACGAGCGGCTCACCGCGGCGCGCTCGCATCGCCCCTACCAGGCGCTGTTCGGCGTACTCCAGGGCGCGCAGTACGAAGACCTGCGGCGCAAGGCATCTCGCGACCTCGAAGCGCTCCGCGGCGCGGGCGGAACGGAATTCGACGGTTACGGCATCGGCGGCGCGCTGGAGAAACACAATCTCGGCACCATCGTCGGCTGGTGCTGTGACGAACTGCCCGAACACAAGCCGCGCCACATGCTCGGCATCAGCGAACCCGAGGATGTCTTCGTCGCGGTCGAGAACGGCGCGGACACCTTCGACTGCGTGAATCCCTCGCGGGTGGCCCGCAACGCCGCCATGTACGTGGACAAGGGCCGGTTCAACATCAACACCGCGCGTTTCAAGCGTGATTTCACGCCCATCGACGAGACCTGCGACTGCTACACCTGCGCGAACTACACCCGCGCCTACATCCATCACCTGTTCAAGGCCAAGGAGATGCTCGCCTCCACGCTGTGCACGATCCACAACGAGCGCTTCACGGTGCGGCTGGTGGATCGCATTCGCGAGAGCATCGACGGCGGCTACTTCCAGGACTACAAGACCGAATTCCTGGGGCAGTGGCGCGGGCGGGTGAAGTCGCCCGAGGACTAGTCCGGACCAGCCCCGGACCAGGGCCGATCGCGGGCGAATTCGCCCGCGACACCGGCGAATGCGCGAATGCGCGCGTCCTCGCCCGCGGCTCGCCAGATCAGGCCCCACGAGATTCGCGGCCCGTCGGGCACCGGAATCCAGGACACCTGAGGATGGCGGTAGTGCTCGGCCATCAGATCCGTGCCCAGGCACACCCCGCGCCCCTCGGCGGCCAGGGCGAGCAGTTCGGTATGGGTCGCCGCGCGAATTCCGGATCGCAGCGGCGCGCCCTGCGGCGTGCGCGGTGGATTCTGCGCGCGCATCCAGTACTCCGGCACGCCTTCGATGCCGAGCAGCGGCAGATCGACGAGCTGTTCCATGGAAATCGAATCCTGCTGTGCCAGTGGATGATCGCTGGCGATGGCCAGCACGCGCGGATCGCGCCGCAGGATCGGCCCGGTCCGCAGATCCGGTTCGTTGATCGGGCTCAGCGTGCACAGCATGTCGATGGTGTCCTCGCGCAGCCCGCGCACCCAGTCCGAGAGCTGGCACTCGCGCAACTGCACGTCGCACCCCGGGTGCGCCAGGCGGAACTCGTCGATCACCGCGCGCAGGATCGGGGTGGTGCCCGCGCCCTGGTAACCGACCCGGAGCACGCCGGACACCTCGCGGCTCGCGGCCTTGGCGCGGGCCACCGCGCGCTGGATCTGCCGGAAGGCCGGTTCCAGGTCATCGCGCAGCTGCCTGCCCACCGGGGTCAGCCGGACCTGGCGGCTGGTGCGCTCGAAAAGCGGTGAGCCGAACTGCCTTTCGAGCTTGGCTATGGTCTGGCTCATGCGGCCCTGGGACAGTCCGAGACGTTCGGCGGTGCGCCCGAAGTGCAACTCCTGCGCCAGGGTCAGGAACGCCTCGATCTCGTGTCGTTCCACAGCGTCCGGCCTCCGAGCGGTTCAGCGGCCGCCACGTACGCCGGCCGCCGCGAATCGTACTGCACCTTCCAGGCGTCATCACCTCGGTCGATAACCCTGGGTAATCGATGCATCAGCAGATCGTCATTGTTCGCGCACCCGCGCCCGCGTGAGGATCGAACGGTCGCCATCACGCACGAAAGGAGACGGGATCGTGGGACTTCCCCTGCGGGTGGAACCGTCGCGCGCGCCGGAACCCGTGCCCGCCACCGAGTTACGCGCCACCGTTCATCTGCGATTCCGCATCGCGCCCGATCCGGCCGCCGCCCGGCGGGATGCGGAGACCGCCGACATCGATCTGCGGGCGGCCGCGGTGCGGGGCCTGTCCGCGGCGCTGCTGCGCACGCACGGCGCGATCACCGACGCGCAGCTCGAGCTGGCCCGCCTGAGCGGGCTCACCGACGCGGAGATCGTCGAGGTGATCGCCGGAACGGCGACTCGAATCCTGAGCGGCTACCTGGACAACGTCGCCGGGGCCGGTGTCATCGCCACCGTCGCGGAGCCCGCGGACGAGTGGGGCGCCTCGTGAATCTGCCCGGCCGCCTGCCGAGTCCGGGCACCTGGCATATCGACCCGTTCCATACGAACGCGCAGTTCGTGGCCGTGCACCGGGGCGCGGGGCGGGTGCGGGGCCGCTTCACCCGCGTGCGCGGCACCTTCGACATGGCCACCAGCCTGGTGCACAGCACCGCCACGGTGTCCATCGACGCCAAGAGCGTGCACACCGGGCTGGCCGTACGCGATCGGCATCTGATCTCGGCCGAACTGCTCGACGTGGAGACCTATCCAGACGTGGTCTTCGAGGGCGCGGGCCTGATCCTGGACGCCGACGGCCGCGGCACGCTGTCCGGGCAATTGACGGTGCACGGGGTGACCCGCACGGTGATCCTGACGGTCGCCTGGCTGGGCAGCGCCCCGGACCCGTTCGCGGACGGCGAAGAGCACATCGCCTTCTCGGCGGTCGCCAGTCTCTCGCTCGCCGACTTCGGGATCATCGCACCGACGGTGCCCATGCTCGCGATCCGGTTGATCGAGGATCGGGTGGCCCTGGAATTGGACGTCGTGCTCATTCGATACGACCCCGCCGCCCTGCTGGCCGAGATGCCGCTGGGCTGAGCGCGGGTAATGGGTTCGCGGTCCGCGCGTGGGGTGCGGACCGCGAACCGCCGCGGTCAGCTCGCGAGCGCGGGCTTGCCCAGCGGCTGGTAGCTGGGCTCGTTCTTCTTCAGGAACGCGATGACCCGGTAGGTGATGGGCAGCACGATGATCTCGGCGAGCGTCTTCCAGACGAAGCCGACGATCACGTAGTTGAAGAACTGCCCCCACGAGGAGATGCCGATGACACCGGCCGCGATGGAGCAGAAGATCAGCGTGTCACCGAATTCGCCGACGACGGTCGACCCGATCAGCCGCGCCCACAGGTGTTTCTCCTTGGTGCGCTCCTTGATGGCGACCAGGGTGGCCGAGTTCAGCATCTCACCGACGAAGAACCCGATGAGCCCGGCGGCGACCATGCGCGGGGTGTGCCCGATGACCCCCGCGAAGGATTCCTGATACGCGGAGTCCATGGCGGGCAGGGCGATGGCGATCTCGAAGGCGACCACCGCGACCAGCAGTGTCCCGAAGCCCAGGTAGATCGCGCGGCGCGCGGCCTTGAAGCCGTACACCTCGCTCAGCACGTCGCCGAGGATGTAGGCGAAGGGGAACAGGAACCAGGCGCCGTCGGTGGTGATCGGCAGGATTTCGATCGGCCCGAGCTTCAGGGACTGATCGGTGAAGAATTGAACGCCCTTGGTGGCGCAGATGTTCGAGATGATCAGTACTGCCGTGAACAGCGCCACGACCGGTGTGTAGTAACCCCCCGCCGCCTTCGCGAATGCCGCGTGTTCGGTAGCGGGGCGTCCAGATCCGGCGGTGTCCGCCGGTAATAGTGCATCACTCACGAACAAGACAGGATACCCGTGTCGGGTTCGGGTGGAATAGGCTGGGCTGATGACGAATGCCGGCGGTTCCGACGAGTGGTGGAAACAGTACGGCGGTGAAGGGGTCTCGCCGGATTCCACGCCCGCGGGCGCGGGGTCGAATCCGGGAACACCGCCGCCGGCCGGCTATCCCTCGGCGCCGGACCTGAGCAAGCCGCAGGACGCGCCGCCGAGCGCGCCGCAGTATCCGAATTATCCGCCGCCGCAATCGAATCCGGGGACGCCGTATCCGGCTTCGGGCGGCTACGCACAACCCGGTTCCGGCGGCTTCGCCCAGCCCGCGCCGGGCGGTTACGGGCAGCCCGCCTCGGGTGGTTACGCCCAGCCGGGGTCGGGCGGGTTCGCCCAGCCCGCCTCGGGCGGGTTCGCGCAGCCGGGGACGCCGGGCTACGGATACCAGCAGCCCGGGTACGGCCAGCCCGCCGGATATCAGCCCTACGGGTACGGGCAGCCCGCGATGGGCACCAACGGTCTGGCCATCGGCGCGCTGATCACCTCGATCCTCGGCCTGACAACCCTGTTCTTCTGCTTCCTGCCGATCGGTTCGCTGGTGGGCCTGATCCTGGGCGTGATGGCGCTGAACCAGGTCAAGCAGACCGGTCAGGAGGGCCGCGGGCTCGCGCTCGGCGGCATCTGGGTCGGTGCGGGCGGTTTGGCGCTCGGCATCCTGCTGTGGGTGATCATCGGCGCGGCCTTCCTGGGAACCAGCAGCTACTGACCGGCGGTCCCGCGAAAGATCGTGCGGCGAACCGGGTCCGGCAACGACAACGGGGCGCATCCATCGCGGATGCGCCCCGTTTCGTGCTGTCGCCCCGGCTCGACGCGGGACGTGCGAGCTATCAGCCCTTGATGACCTGCGTGCCGCCGGCGAGCTTGTCGTGCCAGCCCTGCTTGTTCGGGTCCTGCTCGATGGTGATGGCGATGTAGATCGCCAGACCGAAGCCGACCAGTCCGCCCAGGCAGTAGACAGCGTTGCACGCCGCGTACAGGTTGCGCATCAGCGACTGCTGCGGGGTGATCTTGGGCGCGCCGTTCGGCGGGATGATGCGCAGACCCAGCATCTTCTTGCCCAGGGTGGTGTTCTGCGAGGTCTCCATGCCGACGAAGTAGGCGGTGATGACCACGCCGATGAACAGCGACTGGATGATGTTGCCGACGATGCCGCCGATGACCGCGGACAGGATCCCGCCGATGATGGCGGCCGGGATGCCGGCGATCAGGGTGTCGATCACGCGGGCGCCGAAGCGGGTCCACAGGTCGGCGGGCACCGCGCCGGCGCCGAAGGCGGGCGCGCCGTAGCCGGGCTGGCCGCCGGGGAACGGCTGCTGCTGGCCGTAGGGGTCCGGCTGCTGGCCGTAGGGCTGCTGCTGCCCATAAGGCTGCTGCTGGCCGTACTGCTGCTGCCCGTAGGGATCGGACTGCTGGCCGTAGGACGGCGGCTGCTGCTGGCCGTAGGGATCGGGCTGCTTGCCGTACGGGTCCGGCTGCTGGCCGTAAGGCTGCTGCTGTCCGTACGGCTGCTGGCCCTGAGGCGGGTACGGCTGCTGGCCGTACGGCTGCCCGCCCTGCGGATACTGGTTGGGGTCGTACCCACCGCTTGTCATTGTTTCGCCGTCCTCGTCGAATTCGTTCGGGATCTGGGTCGAGTCCGTACGTTACGGATACGCACTGGGTTGCAACAAGCCGTTCGGATCGAGTGTCCACGGTTGGTGTGGAAGGTTTTCCGGCCGGAATTGCGCCAGTAACTGCGACGTTGAGGTTGCTTCGGGGTAGCCGAGAGATGCCGATAGGGCGGTGAAAACCTGCCGCGGTGTCTCGCCGAGCTCGATCCGGTCGTGCAGGGTGACCGCGCCATCGCGTTTGGCCAGGCGCTGCCCGTCGGGGTTGAGGACCAGTGGCACATGGGCATACGTGGGGATCGGCAGGTCCAGTAGCGTGGCGAGGTAGGCCTGACGTGGGGTGGAGGGCAGCAGATCGTCGCCGCGCACCACCTGGTCGATGTGCTGGTCGGCGTCGTCGACCACCACCGCGAGGTTGTAGGCCGGGATGCCGTCGCCGCGGCGCAGCACCAGATCGTCCACCGCCCCGCGATAGCTGCCCATAAGCTGATCGGTGATTTCGAAATCGGTGACGTCGGAACGCAATCGCAGCGCGGCAGGTCGCCCGGCCGCGCGCTTTTGCTCACGTTCGCTTTCGGTGAGGTCGCGGCAGGTTCCCGGATACGCGCCCATGGGTCCGTGCGGAGCGGTGACCGCCTGCTGAATTTCCCGGCGGGTGCAGAAACATTCATACGTGCGTCCCGCGGCGGTCAACCGCGCAATGGCTCGTTCGTACAGCGGCAGTCGCTCGGACTGCCGCACGACCGGCGGATCCCACTCCAGGCCGAGCGCGGCGAGATCCGCGAGCTGGCGCTCCTGCGATCCGGCCCGGACCCGATCCAGATCCTCGACCCGCAGCAGGAAGCCGCGGCCGGTCGAGCGGGCGAACAACCAGGCGAGCAGTGCCGTGCGCAGGTTCCCCAGGTGCAGATCGCCCGAGGGGCTGGGTGCGAATCGTCCGAAACCGGTGGTGGACACAGCGGCTCATAGTAGGTGACGGGCGTATTCGCAGCCTTCGCGCCGCGACGTCACGCTCGGCCGGCGGCGGTCGCACATCCGGTGTGCGCCGACGGTCGGCATCGAACTCAGCGAACTCGCAGCCGCACTCGCAAATCGCCGTCCGCCAGCGGCTTTTCCGCGTCGAGGGCGGCCAGTACGGCGGTGGCGTGTGCGATGAGACCGGGTGCGTCGATGTCGTAGGGGACGGGCTCGCAGGCGGCGAGCCGATGCGTCGCGCGTTCGAGCAGGGTGCGCGCGCCCTTGGGATTTCCGCGCTGAATGTGGGTCAGGCCAACGGCGTATTGGGCCAGACCCTGCCACAGCATCCGCTCGGCGAACGGACCGTTCTTCCAGGCGGCCTCGAGGACCTCGTGCGCGTTGAAGGCGAGCCCGTCGTCCAGCAGGCGCTGGGCGTAGTCGAGGGTGTCGGCGGGGGAGAGCAGCAGGTCATCGGGTATGCGTGGCACGCCGGGACTGCCGAAGGGCAGCGGGCGGCCCAAGCGGTCGCGGGGTCGGGAGTTGCGCGCGCGGCCCGTTTCGTCGCGATCGCGCGTGTCCGCTTCGGGCTCCGGCGCCGGTTTGTCCGGGATGTGCTCGGCCATGCCGTCCATGATCCCGGATGCGGCCGCGGGCGGCCGGAATCGAGTTAGCCAGGAGGTGAGCAAATAAACCGACAACTAAATTGCGGGGTTCAATAATCGTGTGCGCTGAAGTTTGGCAAATTCTAGGCAAATAATTAGCTGGCTAACCTTGCTGCAAATTTGCTGGTTGAAAACGAAAGAATGCGATCTCCTTATGTCGAACCCTGCTAGTCTTTAGCGCGGGAAGGGCCATCGGGGGTGCATTCCCATCGTGAAGTGCGGAAAGTAGGTTGTACGGGGTGTTTGCGTGCAACTCCCGGCGTACGCGGGAATCGTGCAACGTCGTGGATTCCAGCGTCACCTAGATCGATGCCAGCAAGATCTCGAGCTTGACGCAGCAAAGGAGCTAGTACCGTGAATGTTGATTTCACAGGCGCCGTGTGGCGCAAGAGCAAACACAGCGGCCCCAACGGCAACTGCGTGGAGGTCGCATTCCACGCAAACGGCGCCGTGGGCGTGCGTGACACCAAGGATCACGGCCACGGCCCGATTCTGGCCTTCACCCCGGGTGAGTGGGACGCCTTCGTAGCGGGCGTCTCCGATGGCGAGTTCAAGCGCGCCTGACCGCCGGCCGAAAGCGAACAGAGAACCCCGAGTCGATGCCAGACTCGGGGTTCTCCGTATTTCCGGGCGGCCCTGCGCTTTTCCGCACGCGGCCCACTACTCGGGCGGGGCGTCCTCGGCGGGCGGGGCGCCGTTCCGCTGCGCGCGCCGCAGGACCGCGAGCTGTGCGTGTTCGGCGGCCAGTTCGGTGGCGACGTGCTGCTCGCGTTCGCTCGCCGGATCGGCACGGAAGAAGCCGCCGGTGCCGGGCCGGCCCGCACTGCCGAGCTGGTTCATCTTGAAGGGCACCGGCGCGCCC
This sequence comes from Nocardia sp. NPDC005978, assembly GCF_040614455.1. NCBI lineage: Bacteria > Bacillati > Actinomycetota > Actinomycetes > Mycobacteriales > Nocardiaceae > Nocardia > Nocardia sp. NPDC005978. Next base: position 2,588 of record NZ_JBEXUS010000174.1, on the reverse strand, counting down.
TGGTACTCCAGCGGAATCGGGTGGCCGTGCGCGTCCACCGGGCCCAGCGGCTGGTGGATCTCGATGTACTCGCCGTGCGGAAGACGGCGCACCACACCGGTTTCCACGCCGTGTTCGAGCACGGCGCGATCCCGGCGCTGCAATCCCAGGCACAGCCGGTAGGCCGTGTAGTACGCCAGCGGCGGGCCGAGCAGCAACGCGATGCGGAAGATCCAGGTCGTGGCGTTGAGCGAGATGTGGAACTGCAGCGCGATGATGTCGTTCACGCACGCCAGGGTGAGCACCAGGTAGAACGTGAGCGCCATGGCCCCGATGGCGGTGCGCACCGGCACGTCCCGGGGTCGCTGCAGCAGATTGTGGTGGGCGCGGTCGCCGGTCAGGCGTTTCTCGATCCACGGATACACGATGAGCAGGCCGAAGATCAGCGGCATGGCCAGCGCGACCGAGAACGCGCCGGGCACCGTGTGCCCGAAGATATAGAGCTCCCAGGCCGGGAACAGGCGCAGGAAGCCGTCGGTCCACATCAGATAGAAGTCCGGCTGGGTGCCCGCGGAGACCTGGGAGGGGTTGTAGGGCCCCAGGTTCCACACCGGATTGATCTGCAGCAGTCCGCCCATGAGCGCGAGCACGCCCAGGGTGATGGCGAAGAACGCGCCCTGGTCCAGGGAGAACACCGGCACGATGCGGGTGCCGACGACATTCTTCTCGCTGCGCCCGGGCCCGGGGAACTGGGTGTGCTTCTGATACCAGACCAGCGCGACGTGAACGGCTATGAGCGCCAGCATGATTCCGGGGAAGAGCAGCACGTGCGTCACGTACAGCCGCGGCACGATCAGGTTCCCGGGGAAGTCGCCGCCGAAAAGCAGCCAGTGCAGCCAGGTTCCGATGACGGGCGCGCTCATGGTGATGCCGGCGAAGGCCGCGCGCAGGCCCGTGCCCGAGAGCAGATCGTCCGGCAGCGAGTAGCCGAAGAAGCCCTCGAACATGGCGATGATCAGCAGCAGTGCGCCGATCACCCAGTTCGCCTCGCGGGGTCTGCGGAACGCGCCGGTGAAGAACACCCGGCACAGGTGAATGATCATGGACGCGGAGAACAGCAGTGCGGCCCAGTGGTGCACCTGGCGCACGAACAGCCCGCCGCGCACATCGAAGGAGATCTCCAGCGTCGTGGCGTAGGCGCGGGACATGGTCACACCGCGTAGTGGCTGGTAGGAGCCGTTGTAGACGACCTCGGTCATGGACGGGTCGAAGAACAGGGTCAGGTATACCCCGGACAGCAGCAGAATGATGAAGCTGTAGAGCGCGATTTCGCCCAGCAGGAACGACCAATGGGTCGGAAATACCTTATTGATGGATCTTTTGAGGAATGCCGCGGCCCGATAGCGCTGATCCGCCCCATCAGCCTGTTCCGCGAGTCGATTTCGAGTTGCCATAGTGGTCACCCGGCCCGAGAAGAGAGTATTGCAAGCCTTCTACTACACACGGTAGCACCCAGAGTGCCTGGACCGTACGGCCTTTCGATAGGGTCGTCGGGTGAAATCCCTGGCGCCCCGGGACGCCACCATGTACTGGCTGTCGGCGCGGACCCGCAATGATCTGTTCCTGCTGTACGCCTTTGCCGATACCGGGCAGTCGGTCGAGCAGCTCCGGGAAATCGTCGCGAATCGAGTCACTCTCGTTCCGGATTTGCTGGCACGCGTGCTGGATACTCCTGCAAACATTGCGTATCCACTTTGGGAGCCTTGTGAGTTCATCGACGAGCAGGTGGCCGAGCACTCGCCGGGTGTTGCGACCTGGAGCGAGATTCCGGCGGCGCTGGGCGAGTTGCTCGCCACCGGGCTGCGCGCGCGGTGGCGGCCGTGGCGGCTGCATCTGTTCCGCGGGATCACCGGTGTGCCCGGCGCGGCGCCGGATGAGCCCGCGCTGATCGCGGTCCTGCAGCTCTCGCACGCGCTCGCGGACGGCAGGCGCGCGGCAGAGCTGGCGCGGGCGCTGTTCTCCGGGGTCCAGCCGCCGGCCGGACCGGGCCCGGAGCCCGACCGATGGTCGCGTCGCCTGGTCACGGATGGCCGGGCCGCGGCGGCGGGTCTGCTGACCGCCATCCTGCCGCGACCCTGGGCGGCGGCCGCGCTGGCGCTGCCGGGAATTCCGATAGATATGGCGCGCACTGTGTTCCGGGGCATCGAGGCGTTCCGGGCCGAGCGCGAGCTCGCCGATCTCACCGCGTCCGGCGCGATCGGGCCGCCCGCCGCACCCGCGGCCCCCACGCTCTTCAACGGCGACGGAACACCGCCCGCCGCGCACGCGGTGCGCATGCTGGTGTGCGATTCGCACCGTCTGCGCGTGCCCGGCCATACCGTGACGGTGGTGACGGCCACCGCGATATCGCTTGCCCTGGAACGGTATTCGGCAGCGCGGGACGCGCCCGCCGCACCGTTGCTCGCACAGATCCCCATGGCGGTGTCCGGGGACAGGTCCACTCGCAACAGCTACCACGACCTGACGGTGAATCTGTATGCGGGAGAGCCCGATCCGGCGCGCCGTGCCGCCCGCATCGCCGCCGAGCTGGCCGCGCGCCGCACCCGCGC
>NZ_JBEXUS010000173.1:0-11349 GCF_040614455.1 Nocardia sp. NPDC005978 | reverse complement strand
CGGCACGGCCGGCGCACCGGCGGCGGCGCTCAGCTCGACGGCCGCGGCCAGCGCGGCGACGGTCGGGCGGTCGAAGAAGTCGCGCACGTCCACCGCCGCGCCCAGGGTGTCGCGGATCCGGGCGATGGCGCGGGTGGCGATGAGCGAATTGCCGCCGAGAGCGAAGAAATCGTCGTCCGCGCCGACCTGCTCACGGTCGAGCAGGTCGGCGAAGATGGCCGCCACCGCGGCTTCGGCCTCGGTCGAGGGCGCGCGGTAGGCGGTGCTCGCGTCGGCGAACACCGGTTCGGGCAGCGCGCGCCGATCCAGCTTGCCGTGCACGGTGATCGGGAACTCGGCCAGCACGACCAGCGCGGACGGCACCATGTAGGCGGGAATGTGCGCCCGGGCCCCGGACAGCACGGCCGTGCTGTCGATCAGCGCGCCGCGGGCGGGGACCACGTACCCGACCAGGGACTGCTCCCCGTTGGCGCCGGTGTGCAGCAGCACGGCGGCCTGGGCCACCGTGTCGTCGCGCAGCAGCGCCGACTCCACCTCGCCCAGCTCGATGCGCTGGCCGCGCAGCTTCACCTGGAAATCGGTGCGGCCCAGGTACTGCAGCTCGTCCGCGCCGCCGTCGACGCCGTGCACCCAGCGCACGAGATCGCCGGTGCGGTACATGCGGTCGCCGGCCGGGCCCTCGGGGTTGGCCACGAAACGATCCGCGGTCAGGCCGGGGCGCGCGAAATAGCCTCGCGCCAGCTGCATTCCGACCAGGTAGAGCTCGCCGACCACACCGTGCGGAACCGGGCGCAGGTCCTCGTCCAGGACCAGCAGCTCCACCTCGTCCCCCGGATGACCGAGCGGGACGGAGTCCACGTCCACCGCGGTCACCTCGTGCGAGGTGACCAGAACCGTGGCCTCGGTGGGGCCGTAGATGTTGTACAGGGTCGCACCGCTGACGCCGCGGAAGCCGGCGGCGGTGGCGGGCGGCAGGGCCTCGCCGCCGACGTAGACGAAACGCAGGGAATCGGACAGGCCCTCGGGATCCTGCTCGGCCTCGGCGATCAGCACCGAGAGCATCGAGGGCGGGAAGAACGCGGCGGTGACCTGGCATTCGCGCATGGTGCGGATCAGGTAGGCGGTGTCGCGGTGCCCGTCCGGCACCGCGATGACCAGGCGCGCGCCGGTCTGCAGGGTCCAGAAGATCTCCCACACCGAGGCGTCGAAGGTGGTCGGGGTCTTGAAGAGCATGGCGTCCGCGGCCGAGAGCTGCAGGCGGCGCTGCTGCGAACGGAACAGCGCCAGGATCGCGCGGTGCGAGATCGCCACGCCCTTGGGCCGGCCGGTCGAGCCGGAGGTGAACAGCACGCACGCGAGATTGTCCGCGCCGGTCCGGGTCAGCTCGTCGTCATCGGCCGGGGACAGCGCGGCGCGCGAGGCCGATTCCCCCGCGGTGCGCTCGAATTCGTCGATGCGCAACACCGGCACCGCGGTGTCGAGCCCGGCGCCGTCGGCCGTGGTGGTCAGCACCAGCACGGGCGCGGAGACCTCGAGCACGTAGGCGATGCGCTCGGCCGGATGATCCGGATCCAGCGGCAGGTACGCCCCGCCCGCCTCGAGGATGGCGTACATGCCGACCAGCAACTCGAAGGACCGGCGCGCGGCCAGGCCCACCAGCACGTCCGGGCCGACACCCAGCTCACGCAGGTGCCGGGCCAATACCGTGACCCGGTCGGCGAATTCGGCGTAGGTGAGCTCGGCGCCCTCGAACTCCATGGCCACCGCGTCCGGGGTGCGCCGCACCTGGGCCCGGAACTTCGAGGTCAGGGTCTCGATCGGGGCCAGCTTGGGCTCGAGCAGCCCGGAGGCCGCCAGCACGGCGTCGTCGACCAGGGCCTCGAGCACCGCGGTCAGCTCACCCTCGGGGCCGTCCATCAGCGCGGGCAGCTGCCCGGACACCACGACCTGCACCAGCGCCTCGGGCTCGAGCGCGCCGCCCATGGCCTCGCTCAGCATCGCGACCTCGGCGGCGAGCGCGCCGTAGGCGATGGTCTGCTCGGCGTAGCGCAGCGCGATCCGATCGGCGTCCAGCTCGGCCACCAGGGGAATCAGGGTGGGCAGATCACCGACGCCGTAGGCCCTTCGCAGGGCCGTGCGGCCGGTTCGGCTGGTAGCGATCGACTCTGCGTAGTGCATCAGAGGTTTCCTTCCGACGAGCTTTCCGAGCGAAGAACCACTGCCTGGGCCTGTGTTGCGAGGTCGCCCAGGACTTGACCGAGACCCGCACCGCCGAGCGCGGTGAGGATGCCGGGCACCAGCCCGGCGAGTGCGACGTTGACCAGTGCTTCCGGTTTCGCCGCGGCACCCATGGCCCGGGCGGTGAGGCCGATCTTGTCGGCCAGCGCCCGGTAGGTGACGGTGTGATCGCCGTGGGTGAGCGCGATCGAATCGGGGTCGATCGCGGCGGCCGCCGCGATCAGGGTCGGCAGATCGGCGGTCGGCCGATCGTCCGAAACTTGCCGCGGCCGAGCAGCTCCGGCAGCCGCGGCCGGCGCGCCCGGTCGGCGGTCGCGCTCCGCGGCGGTCCGGATGTCGATGGCGCGCACCGGTGCCGCCGGATCGGCGATGATCGCGCGCAGCACCAGCAGCAGGCGCTGGGCCAGCAGGCGCACCGTGCCGGCGTCGAAAATGTCGGTGGCGTAGCCGAACCGCATGTCCAGGCCGATCACCCGGCCCAGTTCGTTCCGCCGCTCCATACCGGTGAGCTGCAGATCGAACTTGGCCTCGGTGAGTTCGGGCTCGATCGCCTCGAGCGCCAGCCCGGGCAGCGAGACCGCGCCGGCCGCGATGTTCTGGAAGGCCAGCGCCACCTGGAACAGCGGGTTGACCGCGCTGGAGCGCGGACGGCCGTTGGCGGCCAGCACCGCCTCCACCACCCGCTCGAACGGGACGTCGGCCTGCGCGAACGCCGCCAGATCCCGGTCCCGCACCTGCCGCAGCAGGTCGGTGAAGGAGAGCTTGGCGTCCACCTCGGTGCGCAGCACCACGGTGTTGACGAACATGCCGATCAGGTCGTCCAGCGCACGCTCGCCGCGGCCCGCGACCGGAACGCCGATCGAGATGTCGCGCTGGCCCGAGATCTTGGCCAGCAGCACCGCGAACGCGGAGTGCACGACCCCGAACAGGGTGGCGCCCTGCGCGGTCGCGAGCTCGTCGAGCCGCGCGGTGATCTCGTCCGAGATCTGGAAGTCGAACTCGGCGCCCAGCATGTCGCGGCGCGCGGGGCGCGGGCGATCGGTGGGCAGATCGAGTTGGGCGGGCGCGGTGGACAACTCGTCCACCCAGAAGTTCAGCTGCCGCGACAGCAGGCTCTCGGGATCGGTGTCCGAGCCGAGCACCGCGCGCTGCCAGGCGGCGAAATCGCCGTACTGGATCTCCAGCGGCGACCAGCCCGGCGCCCGGTTGTCGAGCCGGGACACGTACGCCTGCACCAGATCCCGGGTCATCGGCAGCACCGAGTAGCCGTCCGCGCTGATGTGGTGCAGCACCACGATCAGCACGTGCTCGGCCGGGGACAGCTCGAACAGGCGGATGCGCAGCGGCGGCGCGGCGGTGACATCGAAACCGGCCGTCGCGATCTCGATCAGTCGCAGCTGAATCTCGGCCTCGGACACCCGGATCGGGGCCAGGTCGGCATTCAGCTCGTCGATGCCGAGCACCAGCTGTACCGGCTCGCCGTCCTTCTCCGGGTAGCGGGTGCGCAGGATCTCGTGCCGCGACAGCACATCCCGCAGCGCCGCGGCCAGCGCGTGCACGTCCAGCGCGCCGGTCAGGCGGATGGCGGCCGGGACGTTGTACGCGCCGGACTCGGGATGCAGGCGGTTGAGCACCCACATGCGCTGCTGGGCCAGCGACAGCGGCGCGGGGCCGGAGTCGGTGCGCGGGGTCAGCGCCGGGCGCAGCTCGGAGCGGTCCGCGGTGGCCAGCCAGGTGGCCAGCTCACCCACGGTCGGGGCTTCGAAGAGCGCCGACACCGGCACGCGCACACCCAGATCCGAGCCCAGGCGGGCGGCCAGCCGGGTCGCCATCAGCGAATTGCCGCCGAGGGCGAAGAAGTCGGTGTCGACACCGACCAGCTCCGCCGCGGCGCCGCCGACGACCTCGGCGAAGCCCGCGGCGACCAGCCGCTCGAGCTCGGTGACCGGCTCGCGGTACACCGCGGCCGCGAAGACCGGCTCGGGCAGGCGGGCCCGGTCGACCTTGCCGTTCACGTTCAGCGGCAGCGCGTCCAGGACGGTGACCGCGGCGGGGACCATGTACTTGGGCAGCGCCGCCGCCAGGGCGGACCGCAGGGTCGCGGCCAGCGCTTCGCGCTCGGGATCGCCGACACCGGGAACGGCCGCGTAGGCGACCAGGCGCGCACCCGCGGTTCCGTTGTGGGCCACGGCAACCGCCGCGCTCACCCCGGGCTGCCGCCGCAGCGCCGTCTCGACCTCGCCGAGCTCGATGCGGAAGCCGCCGATCTTGACCTGGAAGTCGGCGCGCTCGACGTACTCGAGGGTGCCGTCGGCTCGCCAGCGCACGATGTCGCCGGTGCGGTACATGCGGCCCGGGCCGTACGGGTCGGCCACGAAGCTCTCCGCGGTCAGGCCCGGCCGGCCGTGATAGCCGCGCGCCAGCTGCGCGCCGGCCAGGTACAGCTCGCCCGGAACGCCGATCGGAACCGGCGAGAGCCGCGCGTCCAGCACGTACACCCGGCTGTTCCAGGCGGGCGTGCCGATCGGCACGGCCTGCTGATGCCGGGCGCGCACCGGGAACGCGGTGATCGACACCGCGGCCTCGGTGGGGCCGTAGAGGTTGTAGAGCGCGGCCGCCCCGCCGTCCAGGAAATCGGCGGCGGTCGCAGCGGGCAGGGCCTCGCCGATCGCCAGCACCGCGCGCACCGAGGACGGCAGCGGGCCGCCCGCGAGCAGCATGCCCAGCAGCGACGGGACCGGGTGCAGCACGGTGACCCCGTGCGCGTCGATGATCGAGCGCAGGCGATCGGGATCGCGCTCGTTGCCCGCGGCGGTCACCACCAGGCTGCCGCCGCTGGTCAGCGGCGACCAGAACTCCCACACCGACAGGTCGAAGGTGGCGGGCGTCTTCAGCAGCGCGCGGTCGGCGGCGGTCAACTCGAAAGTTGCTCGCAGCCAGTGCAATTGGTTGACGATGGCGGCGTGCGGGATCGTCACGCCCTTGGGCCGGCCGGTCGAGCCGGAGGTGAAGATGACGTAGGCCGGATGCTGCTCGCGCAGCGGGCGCACCCGCTCGGCGTCGGTCACCGGCGCGGCGGACACCCCGGCCAGGTCGAGGGCGTCGACCTCGAACACCGGGACCTGGGCCGTGAACGGCAGGCCGTCCGCGACGGTGGTGAGAACGACAGCCGCGGCGGCGGTTTCGACGATGTAGGCGATGCGGTCGGCCGGGTGATCGGGATCGATCGGCACGTACGCGCCGCCCGCCTTGACCACCGCGTACATGGCGATCACCAGCTCGATCCCGCGGCGCATGGCCAGCACCACGCCGGTCTCCGGGCCGACGCCCGCGGCGATCAGATGCCGGGCCAGGCGGTTCACCCGGGCGTCGAATTCCGCGTAGCCGAGCGCGATCTCACCGTCGGCGGACAGCAGCGCCACCGCGTCCGGGGTGCTCGCCGCCTGCGCGTCGACCAGATCGGCCAGGGTCGCCGGGGCGAGCGGGCGCGCGGTGTCGTTCCACTCCCCCAGTACCCGGGCGCGCAGGTCCGCGCCCAGCAGATCGATGTCGCCGACCACGGTTTCCGGTGCGGCCGCGATGGTTTCGAGCACGCGGACCAGCGCGGCGGCGATGTGCCGCGCCGTGCCCTCGGTGAACAGATCGGTGGCGTAGCCCAGGGTCAGGTCCAGCCCGTCCGGCGCGCCGGCCGCCGCGTAGCGATCGGTGGCGAACAGGTGCAGATCGAACTGCGCGATGTGGTTCTCGAATTCGAGTTCGGTCACGGTCAGATCGGGCAGGCGCAGTTCGGCGTGCTCGTAGTTCTGGAAGGACAGGCCCACCTGGAACAGCGGATGCCGGGCCTGCGAGCGCACCGGGTTCAGCACCTCGACCAGGCGCTCGAACGGCACGTCGGCGTGGGCGAACGCGGCGATGTCACCGGTCCGGACGCGGGCAAGCAGCTCGGTGAACGGCTCGGACGGGGCCACCCGGGTGCGCAGCGCGAGGGTGTTGACGAACATGCCGATCACGTCGTCCAGCGCGCTGTCGCCGCGACCCGCGATCGGGGTGCCGACCGCGATGTCCTCGGTACCGGACAGGCGGGCCAGCAGCGCACTGAACGCGGCGTGCACCACCATGAACAGGGTCGCGCCCCGCCCGCGGCCGACCTCGGCGAGGCGGGCGTGCAGTGCGGCGTCGAGTTCGAGATGAATCTGCTTGCCGCGCAAAGTCTGTCGCGCCGGACGCGGGTGATCGGCCGGCAGATCCAGCTGATCGGGCAGTCCGGCCAGAGCCTGCTTCCAGTAGGCGAGCTGCTGGGCGGCCACCGAGTCGGCGTCGTCCTCGGCGCCCAGCAGCGCGTGCTGCCACAGCGCGTAATCGGCGTACTGGACCGCGAGCGGGGTCCACGCGGGCTCGCTCCCGCCCAGGCGGGCGCCGTAGGCCACCATGAGATCGCGCACGAACGGCACCACCGAGGAGCCGTCGGCCGAAATATGGTGCAGCACACCGGCGAGCACGTGCTCACCGGTGAACTCGCCCGCCTCGTCCAGCACGCGCAGCAGCTCGACCCGGATCGGGACCTCGGCGGTGACGTCGAAGGTGGTGGTCAGGATCTCCGGAACCCGCACGGCCAGTTCGGCTTCGGTGAGCGAGGTGGTGCGCAGACCCGAGAAGGTCTGCGCCACCGGCGCGATCACCTGCACCGCGCCGGCCTCGGTCTCGGGGTAATAGGTACGCAGCGTCTCGTGCCGGGCCAGTACGTCGCCGAAGGCGGCGGCCAGCGCGGCCGCGTCCAGCGCGCCGGTCAGGCGCAGCGCGATCGGCAGGTTGTAGGCGATGGACTCGCGATCGAAGCGGTTGATGAACCACATCCGCTGCTGCGCGGGCGACAGGGGCAGCTGCTCGGGACGCTCGCCCGCGACCAGCGCCGGGCGCTGGGCCTCACCGAGACCGGCGTCCACCCGCGCGGCCAGCCCGGCCACGGTGGAATCCTCGAAGAGCACGCGCACGCCGACGGTGGTGTTCAGCACCGTGCCCAGGCGCGCGGCGGCCTTGGCCGCCAGCAGCGAGCTGCCACCCAGGGTGAAGAAGTCGTCGTCGGCGCCGACCCGCTCGGCATCGAGCAGCTCCGCGAAAACGCCCGCGACCAGCTCTTCGGTGACGGTGCCCGGGCGGCGGTAGACCGCGCTCTCGAAGACCGGCTCGGGCAGCGAGCGGTAGTCCAGCTTGCCGTTGACGGTGAACGGGATCTCGTCGAGCACCACGAACGCGGACGGCACCATGTAGGGCGCGAGCCGTCCGGTCAGCCCGGCCTTGACCGCCGCGAGGTCCAGTTCGGCGACATCGGAGACCAGGTAGGCGACCAGCTGATCGCCGCGGGTGGCGTGCGCGTGCTTGACCGCCACCGCCCGGCGCACCTGCGGGTGCTCGGCCAGCACCGATTCGATCTCGCCCAGCTCGATGCGGTAGCCGCGGAGCTTGACCTGAGAATCGTTGCGGCCCAGGCACTGCATGGAACCGGTCGGGGTCCAGCGCATGAGATCGCCGGTGCGGTACATGCGCTCGCCCGGGGCCCAGGGGCAGGCCACGAAGCGGCCGGCGGTCAGCGCGGCCTGGCCGCGGTAGCCGCGGGCCAGCTGCGGACCGCCCACGTACAGCTCGCCGACCATGCCGATCGGCACCGGGCGCAGGCGCTCGTCCAGCACCCACTCGTACACGCCCGCGAAGGGCGGGCCGATGTGCAGTTCGTCCGTTGCCGCCAGTGGCACGGAACCCTGTGTGACACAGGTGGTTTCGGTCGGTCCGTAGCAGTTGACGAAGGATCGTCCCGCCTCGGCCCAGCGCCGCGCCAGCTCCGGCGGGCAGGGCTCGCCGCCGACCACCACGACCGCGGTGTCCGGGGCCTCGAGCGGATCGACGGTGCCCAGGGCGGACGGGGTCATGAACGCGTGCGTGACCCGGTGCGTGCGCAGCACGCCGGTGAGCTCGGCGCCCATGACCGCCTCGGGCGGCGCGACCACCAGGGTGGCCGCGGCCTCGATGGCCATGGCGAGTTCGCCGACCGAGATGTCGAAGGCCGGGGAGGCGACGTGCAGGACGCGGGACGACCGCCGCACCAGGAAGCGCTCGACCTCGCCCGCGGCGAAGGACGGCACACCCTCGTGGGTGACCATGACGCCCTTGGGCACACCGCTGGATCCGGAGGTGTAGATGACGTAGGCGACATCGGCGGTGCGCAAGGGGCGCAGCCGATCCCGATCGGTGACGGCGTCGTCGGCGTAGGCCGCCACCGCCGCGCGGAACAGCTCGTCGTCCAGCGCCAGCCAGGACACCGAGTCCGGCAGCCCGGCGCGAACGGCCGACAGCGTCAGGCCGTACTCGGCGCCGGCGTCGGCCACCATGCGCGCGACGCGCTCGGCGGGGTAGGCCGGATCGACCGGGGCCCAGCCCGCGCCGGTCTTGCTGATGGCCCAGGTGGCCAGCACCGATTCCAGCGACCGCGGCATGCCGAGAGACACCAGGTCACCCGGGCCGACCCCGCGGCCGATCAGCAGGCGCGCCAGCCGATTCGAGGCCGCGTCGAGTTCGCGGTAGGTGAGCTCGCGCGGGCCGTCGACCAGGGCGATGCCGTCCGGATTGGCGGCGACGGCCGCCGCGAGCAGATCCGGAATGACACGACCGGTCTGCACGGGTCCGCCGGAACGATCGGTGAGATCGGCGTATTCGACCTCGGACAGCAACGGCAGGGCGGCCACGATGGTGGCCGGATCCGCGGTGATGGCCGTCAGCAACTGGACAAAACGGTCAGCAAAGACGTCAATTGTGGAGGCGTCGAACAGATCCGCCGCGAATTCGAACTCCGCGGTGATCCCCGTCGGTGCCGGACCTTCCCCGGGACCGGCACCGACGAAGCTTTCGGTGACCGCGACCGACAGGTCGAATTTGGTCACTCCCGTCTCCAGCGTACCCGCCGTGGCAAGCAATCCGGGCAGTTCGACACTGATATCACCCGAGGCGGTGAAGGACAACGCCACCTGGAACAGCGGATGACGCGACTGCGAGCGGGCCGGATTCAGGGCTTCGACGAGCTGCTCGAAGGGCACATCCGCGTGCGCGAAGGCGGCGAGATCGGTCTCGCGCACCCGCCGCAGCAGCTGGCGGAACTCGAGGCTGTCGTCGATCTCGGTGCGCAGCGGCAGCGTATTGACGAACATGCCGATCAGGTCGTCGAGTTCGCGCGCACCGCGGCCGCCGACCGGCGTGCCGATCACGATGTCGGACTCACCGGACAAACGAGACAGCAGGACGGCCAGTGCGGCGTGCACCAGCATGAAGGTCGAAACGCTCTCGGCCCGGGCCGTTTCCACGATGCGGGCGTGCAGCTGCGCGGGCAGCTCGATCGAGCGCTTGCCGCCGCGGCCGCTGGCCAGCACCGGGCGCGGGCGATCGGACGGCAGCTCCAGCAGATCGGGCGCGCCCGCCAGCGCCGTGCGCCAGAAGCCCAGCTGCGTGGCCAGCAGCGAAGTCGCGTCGGCCGCGTCGCCGAGGCGATCGCGCTGCCACAGTGTGTAATCGGCGTACTGCACCGGCAGTTCGGCCCAGCCCGGCTGCTGCCCGGCCGAGCGCGCGGCATAGGCCAGCATGAGATCGCGCGCCAGGATCGGCAGCGAAAGCCCGTCCGCGGCAACGTGATGCAGCACCATCGCCAGCGCGTAGCGCCCGGACGCGGCGGCGGCCTCGATCTCCGAGACCGGATCGCCGGGCGCGGCACTCTCCGCGACGGCGTCAAGCACTGTAAAAACGCGGGCACGGAAAGGAATCTCGTGTTCGAGATCGAATCCGCGCGCGGCGATGGCGGACAGCGCGGCGTCGAGTTCGGCGCCGTCGGTCACCACCTCGTGCGCGACCAGCTCGGGCAGCCGATCCACCGGCAGCACGCGCTGGCAGGCCTGACCGTCCGCGACCACCGGGAACAGCGTGCGCAGCGTTTCGTGCCGGGCCAGCACATCGGCGACCGCGGCGCGCAGGGCCGCCAGATCCGCCGTGCCCCGCAGGCGCACCACGAACGGCATGTTGTAGTTCGCGGCCGAGGTGTCGAAGTGGTTCAGGAACCAGATGCGCTGCTGCGCGGGAGACAGCGGGATGTTCTCCGGGCGCTCGTCACCACGACGCGCCGTAAGCTGAAGTGCCGCTGTGTCATTCGCGTCCTCGTCGAGGAACTGCGCGTCGATGACCGCGCCCAGCTCGGCCACGTTGGTCGCGGCGAACATCTCGCGGACGGTCAGCCGGCAGCCCAGTTCGGCGTTGAGCCGCGCGGCCACCTGGGTCGCGTTCAGGCTGTTGCCGCCCAGGGCGAAGAAGTCGTCGGTGCGACCGACCCGCTCGGCGCCGAGGGTCTCGGCGAACACCCGGGCCACGGCCTGCTCGACCACCGAGACCGGGGCCTCGTAGCTCGCGGCCACCCGGACCGGCGCGGGCAGACCCGCGCGATCGAGCTTGCCGGACGCGTTGACCGGCAGGGCCTTCAGCACCATGTACGCGGCGGGCACCATGTACGCGGGCAGCGCCCGGGCCACCGCGGCGCGCAGGCGGGTCTCCTGGATCTCGAGGTCGGAGACCACGTAGGCCACCAGCTGCTCCTCGCGCACCAGCACCACCGCGCGCTCCACGCCGGGCACCGCCGCCAGCACCGATTCGATCTCGCCGAGCTCGATCCGCAGCCCGCGCAGCTTCACCTGGAAATCGGTGCGGCCCAGGTACTCCAGCTCGCCGTCCTCGGTCCAGCTCACCAGATCGCCGGTGCGGTACATCATCTCGCCGGGACCACCGTGTCCCTCGCCGCCCGCGAACGGATCGGCGACGAAACGCTCGGCCGTCAGTCCGGCATTGCCCACGTAGCCCCGGGCGAGCTGAACCCCCGACAGATACAGCTCACCCGGAGTCCCTACGGGAACCGGCCGCAAACGTGCGTCGAGCACGTACAGCCGGGTATTGGACACCGGCGCGCCGATCGGCACGAACTCGGTGTCAGCGGCCGTGACCTCGTGGAAGGTGACATCGACCGCGGCTTCGGTGGGGCCATAGAGATTGTGCAGCGCGGCGGCGGACCCGGCGCGGCCCAGCACCGCG
>NZ_JBEXUS010000172.1:0-11492 GCF_040614455.1 Nocardia sp. NPDC005978 | reverse complement strand
GGGCGATGCATCGCCCACGACCGCTAGGCCGTTCAGGAAGCCGCGCCCGCCACGGTGTGCAGGCCGTGCGCGGCCGCCACCTCCGGGGAGAACAGCTGCCCCGCGTCGGCGGTGAGCCCCTGTGCCAGACCGGGATCGGCGTCGCACGCCCCGCGCCACCCGCGATCGGCGATCGCCCGCGCGTAGGGCAGCGTCACGTTGGTCAGCGCCACCGTGGACGTGTGCGGCACCGCGCCCGGCATGTTCGCGACGCAGTAGAACACCGAATCCGCCACCCGGAAGGTGGGTTCGGCGTGCGTGGTCGGACGCGAACTCTGGAAGCACCCGCCCTGATCGATCGCGATGTCGACCAGCACCGAGCCCGGCCGCATACCCGCGACCATGGTGTCCGGCACCAGTTTCGGCGCACGGGCACCGGGCACCAGCACCGAGCCGATGACGAGATCCGCGGCCAGCACCGCCTTCTCGACCTCGGCGGCGTTCGACCCGATGGTGCTGACCCGCCCGCCGAAGCGCGCGTCGAGTTCGCGCAGGCGCGCGATATTGGTGTCCAGCACGGTGACTCGCGCTCCCATGCCGACCGCCACCGCCGCCGCGTTGCTCCCCGCCACCCCGCCGCCGAGCACCACCACGTCGGCGGGCCGCGCCCCGGGCACCCCGCCCAGCAGCACGCCTTCCCCGCCGTGCGGCGACATCAGGTGGTACGCGCCCACCTGCGTGCCCAGCTTCCCGGCCACCTCGCTCATGGGCGCGAGCAGCGGCAGCGACCCGTCCGGCCCGCGCACCGTCTCGTAGGCGATGGCGGTGATCCCGGACCGCAGAATCGCCTCGGTGCATTCGCGGGAGGCGGCCAGGTGCAGGTAGGTGAACAGCACCTGCCCGGATCGCATGCGCGAATACTCCTGCGCGATGGGCTCTTTGACCTTCAGGACGAGTTCGGCCGCGTCCCAGACCGCATCGGGCCCCTCGAGGACGCGGGCTCCGGCGGCGAGGTAGTCCGCGTCCGCGAATCCCGACCCCGTACCCGCACCGGCCTCGACGACGACCTCGTGCCCGGAACTCACCAATTCCCCGGCGCCGGCCGGGGTCAAGGCGATCCGATCCTCCTGCTGTTTGACCTCCCGTGGAACCCCAATCCTCATACCGCCATCGTGGCCCACCCCGCCGGTCTCCGCCACCATCGCCACGGCCGAACTCGCGGGTAGGCAATCGATCAGCAATCCGACTGTGCGGCGCGCGGATCGGCGCGGGCTCGGGGCGGCTCGGAACCCCGGAAATTCGCCGCTGTTCACCACTGACCGCAAATGTGCCGACATCGACCACCACCGCCCGGCGCCCGCCGGGCGGCTGGGATTCCGGCCACACATCGGCGTTCGAGTTACCCGGCGGTTACGGTCAGCGCGACCCCGGGCACCGGAACCCGCAGCCGGTCGGCCAGTCCCGCGTACTCGAAATTGCGACTCAGGTAGTCCAGGGTCTCGGAGAAGTGCGCCCAGCCCTCACCGTGCACGGGCACGATGACCGCGCCGGGCAGCGCCTGCGCGGCCCGCACCGCGGACCGCCCGTTGAGGGTCACGTCGCTGTCGCCGAACCGATCCACATTGGCCGCGCCCACATTGAGGATGGCCAGATCGATGCGCCCGACGCGCGCGGCGATCTCGGCAACGAGGTCCACCGAGGCGTTGTCCCCGGACACGTAGACCGTCGGCTGCCCGTCCGCGCTCAGCACGAACCCGGTGACCACCCCGGACAGCGCCTCCGCGCCCTCGGGCCCGTGCAGCGCGGGCACCCCGGTCACGGTGACCTCGCCGATCCGCACCGACTCCCAATTGCGGAGCCCCTGAACGTTTTCCAGCCGGCCGGCCGCGTCGGGAGTGGAGAGCACGCGGTCCACGGTGCCGAGGAATTCCCGGCCGGAGGTGTCGAGGTTGTCGGCGTGCTGATCGTGCGAGAGCAGCACCGCGTCCACCGGCCCGACCTCGGCCGCGGAGACCGCCGGCCCGGTGAGCTTGTGCAGGGTCAGCGGCCCGGGGTAGCTGCCGGGCGCGTCGAACGTCGGATCGGTCAGCCAGGTCAGGTTGCCGTAGCGCAGGCGCACCGTGGGTCCGCCGATGTGCAGGATCTCGAGGGTGGCGGGGGCGATCGTGTTCGTCATGTGCACCAGCCTGCTCCCCGCGATCGGTCCGCGACAGTGGCCCGTGAGCCGCGTATCGATAATATCGGGCCAGCTAAGATCGGGGCATGCGTTCGGTGGCCGTCCTGGCGTTCGATCAGATCAGTCCCTTCCATCTCTCGGTGCCCAGCCTGGTCTTCGGGCGAGCGGGGATGAGCGCGGCGGAGCAGTCGCCGTACGAGGTCCGGGTGTGCGCCGAGCAACCCGGAATCCTGTCCACCCCGGCCGGATTCGACATCATCGCCCACCACGGGCTGAACGCGATCGAGCACGCGGACACCGTCGTGATCCCGAGTTGGATTCGCCGGCAACCGCTTTCCGATCCGGTGCGCGACGCGCTGCACGCCGCGCACGAGCGCGGGGCGCGGATCGTGGGGCTCTGCCTGGGCTCGTGGGCGGTGGCCGCCAGCGGCCTGGCCGACGGCCGCGAGGTCACCACGCACTGGTCCGCCGCGACCGAACTGGCCCGCGCCTTCCCCGCGGTCCGGGTGCGGGCCGACACCCTGTGGTCCGATCACGGCGACGTCGTCACCTCGGCGGGCGTGGCCGCCGCCCTGGACTGCTGCCTGCACATCGTGCGCGGCGATCACGGCAGCCGGGCGGCCACCGAACTGGCCCGCGCGCTGGTGCTCGCGCCGCACCGCAGCGGCTCCCAGGCCCAGTACATTCCCGTCGCGGTCCCGGACGCGGTCGACGACGATCCCATCGAGCACGCGATGGTCTGGGCCCGAACCCATCTCGACACCCCGGTGGATCTCGACACCTGGGCGCGCACCGCGCTCATGTCCCGGCGCACGTTCACCCGGCGTTTTCGCGAGCGCACGGGTTCCAGTCCGCAGCAGTGGCTGCTGCATCAGCGCGTGGACCGCGCGCGCCTGCTGCTCGAATCCACGGACGAGACCATGGAACGCGTCGCCGCCGACTCCGGGCTCGGCACCGCGGTCAATCTGCGGCACCACTTCCACCGGCTGCTCGGCACCGCGCCCGCCACCCACCGGGCGCTGTTCCGACGCGCCGAGAGTCCGGCGCCCGCGTGAGGGCCCGGCTCGCCCGGCACTGTCGCGTGCGGCTGCGCCCGGCACTGTCGCGTGTGACTGCGCCCGGTGCCGCCCCGTGCGGCCTTTGTTAGGTTCTCGATCATGAGGATCAAGTTGGGCGAGCACGAGCCGAAGATCGACGAGACCGCCTGGGTCGCGCCGAACGCCACCGTGATCGGGCGGGTGGAGCTGGCCGCGGAGGTCAGCGTCTGGTACTCGGCGGTGCTGCGCGGAGACCTGGAGGACATCACCGTCGGCGCGGGCACCAATATTCAGGACGGCTGTGTACTGCACGCCGATCCCGGCTTCCCGCTGACCGTGGGCGCGGGGGTTTCGGTGGGCCACAACGCCATCCTGCACGGCTGCACCGTCGGCGACGACGTGCTGGTCGGCATGGGCGCGACCGTGCTCAACGGCGCGGTGATCGGCGCGGGCAGCCTGATCGCGGCCAACGCCCTGATTCCCGAGGGCGCGCAGATTCCGCCGGGGTCACTGGTGGCGGGCGTGCCGGGCAAGGTGCGGCGCGAACTGGGCGAGGCCGAATTGCAGCGCATCAAGCTCAATGCCGCTGTGTACCTGCACAACATGAGCCTGCACCGGGGCGGTCAAGAGGTGTGACTCGAGGGGGCGTGTGAGAACTCCCACACTGAACAAGCGACCATATAACGCGCTGCTAGCATTCGTCGAAGCGTTCCCGGCGGCCCGGGGCTCCGCCGCCCTCGCCGGGCTCGCGCATGGGGCTAGCAGGAGGTTTCATACGGTGTCGTACGAGCAGAACAGTATGCACCGACGGCTGATCAGCGTGGCCGACATAGCGGCACAGCCGGGGGGCATCGAGGCGCTGCAGCGCCGCGTCCACGAATTGCGGTCGAACGGCATCGATTTCGCCGCCAACGTCATCGAGCGGGAAATGGCGGCGCTCAATGTCCGGTGACCGCGGACCGCGCCCGTTAACCGGGCAGTAGGTTCGCGCGGGGACCGGTGCGGCCGCGACCCGATGCGATAATGACGCCGCCGTCACCGCAATGTCGCGGATGCCAACCGATCGACTGGAGACTCGATGCCGTCCGTGCCCGCCATCCTGCAACGCATTCTGGAGAAGCCGCGCACCGAAGGTGAACAGTTACTCGAGAGCGCGCTCTCGGCCTTCCTGGATTTCGGCATCAAGCGCACCAGCATGGGTGAGATCGCGCGGCGCGCGGGCATCAGCCCGGCCACGCTGTATCGGCGCTTCGAATCCAAGAACGAACTGGTCGAGGCGGTCGGGGTGCGCGAGGCGCAGCAGTTCGTCGCCTCGATCGACAAGCGGGTGCTCGAGGTCGCCGACAACGGCGTGCCGGTCGACGAGCAGATGGTGGAGATCTTCGTCGCCTTCATCACCAACCTGGCGAACAATCAACTGCTGCAACGGCTCCTGCGCACCGAGCCCGACGCGATCCTGCCCAGGCTGACCACCGACGGCGGCGCGGTGCTCGCGGTGGGGCGGTCGTACCTGGCCGACAAGCTGCGCGGGTTGCAGGCCTCGGGCAGCGTGCCGGACTTCGACGCCGACCTGGTCGCGGAAGTGCTGGCGCGGCTGGGACAGTCGCTGGTGCTGACCCCGGACGGGCTCATTCCGCTCGATGACGAGCAGGCCGCCCGCGACTTCGCGCGGCGCACGATTCTGCCGATGATCGGCGTCCAGCCGGTGTCGCAGCCGCGAGCGTGAGCCGGCGGGCGATCGCCGCGACGTCATAAGCGAGCGCCAAGCGTTTCCCGAGCAAGATCGGGCACACTCGGGCCATGAGGCTCCGTGACACGCTGCGCGGCACCCGCGCCCGGGTGCGAACCCGGCTCCGGCCGCGCCGCATCGCCAGGTTCCTGATCGCCGCCACCCTGGTAGTGGCGGTGGTGCTGCTGAGTTCGGTGCTGTGGATCCGCTTCACCACGAGGGATTTCCAGTACTCCGCCGCGACCGCGCCCGCCGCCGACGTAGCCATCGTCTTCGGTGCCGAGATGTACAGCACGCGCAAGCCCTCGCCGTATCTGGCGGCTCGGCTCGATCTGGGGCAGCGGCTGCTCGAGTCGGGGAAGGTCAAGGCGCTCTTGCTGACCGGGGACAACGGCCACAACTCGTACAACGAGCCCGACAACATGCGGCAGTACCTGCTGGACCGCGGGGTCCCGGCGAACAAGATCGCTCTGGACTACGCCGGGTTCAGCACCTACGACAGCTGCGCCCGCGCGCACCGGATCTTCGGTGTCCGCTCGGCCATCGCGGTGACCCAGGATTTCAGCGTCCCGCGCACCATCGCGCTGTGCCGCTCGGTCGGCATCGACACCGTCGCGGTCGGCGACGACACCCAGATCCACAACGGGGTCTATCGCAAGTGCTGGCTTCGCGACCAGCTCGCGGCCGTGAAGGCGATGTATTCGATCATCGTCGAGCCCGACCCGAAACTGCTGGGGCCGCAGGAGTCCTCGGTCCGCGAGGCGATGGCGGCGACACCCTGACGGACTCGCCCGCGGCCGCGGTCGCGCGGCCGAGCCGAGAGCAGCCCCGATGCCGGGAGCGACGGCCAACGCGCCGAGCGCGATTCGGGCCGGCCACGCGGTCACCGGCGGTAGCGTGCGCGAGATGAGGTGGGAGGACGAGCGCCGGGCCGCCGCGGACGAGCGGGCTGCCAACCGGCGCGCGATGGGGCTGGCCGCGCGCGTCGAGAACGCGGTGGCGGCCCTGCGCTCCGACGAGCCGAACGGGCAGTGGGTCGGTTCCGACCTGGCCGCGGGCGTCCTGATGGGCTGGCGCACAGCGGATCCGGCGCTGCTGACCGGGCTCGCGCGCAACCTGGTCCGCACCCGGGGCGAAGGCGGCACCGAGAGCGGTGCGCTGCTCGCGCTGGCCGGCTCCGAGCCCGCCCCGGATTTCACACCCGCCATCCCGCTGCTGGTGACCGCGCTCGAGCGCGAGCGCACCTTCCCCGCCGCACTGCGGACCCTTGGCGGCATCGGCCATCCCGCCGCGGCCGACGCGGTGCGCGACTGGCTGACAACCGGTTGGCGCGCAGAGCGATTCGCGCATCTGTCCGCCGACGCGATCCTCGCGCCGCTGGCGGAGTTGCCGGACCCCCTGCACTGGGCGATGCGGGTGACCATGACCCGCACCTTCACCCACGACAGCCTGCCAGCCGCCCTCGCCTCCTGGGAGCGCTCCCCCGAGCCCTCGTCGATCGGACGGGGCATGCGGTTGGTCGGGGAACTGCGCACCACCCGCGCCCGCGAGGCGGTCGCCGCGCTCGGCGCGCTGGGCCCGCACGGTCCCCGGGCCGCCGCCCCCGCGCTGGAGCGCATCGCCCGCGGCCTCGACCGGCCGCCCAACCACTACACCGGGGACGCTCCGGCTCGCGAATACCGGTGGCTCGGTGTGCAACAGGCCGCGTGGGCGCACTGGCGACTGACCTCGGATCCCACCCTGGCCCGCGAGATCCTCGGCGCCGCCCTGCGCTCCGGCCGCGCCGTCGACTACGGCAGATTCGCCGAATTGGGAACCCTCGCGGGCGATTTCGCCCCGGCGCTACGTCCACGCCTGACCTCGGACAACCGCTGGGAACGCATCAACGCCGCATACGCCTGGTTCCACCTGACCGGCGATCCCGCCCCCGCCCTCCCAGAAGCCCTGCGCGCGCTGGAGCCCTTCTCCTCGGGCTACACCGATCGCGAATCCCGCACGGCCCTGCGCCTGGTCACCGCGATCGGCGCCCCAGCCCACGCCGCAGTCCCCCTCCTGTCCCCCGCGCTGGCATCGGACGAACGCCTCCTGGGCTACGACGTCGCACCGGCCACCCACGGCCGCCCACGCGAGGACACGCGCCTGTGCGCCGCGATCCGCACGGCCCTGGCCTCGATCGCCGCCCGCGCCGAGCCGCCGGCACCTCCCTCCCCCTGAGACTGCCGCACAGTCGGTTGGCACCGCCGAACCCGTTGGGGCACCACCGGAGTGAGGACAGCACCCGAACCCGTTGTGCGCGTTATCGCACCCGCCGACACCGACTGCCGGCGCAGCTTCCCGATCGCGGTCGCGGTGAGCCTCGTAGCCTCGTCGCGCCGCGCACCGGACCGGCGAGTTGTCGCCGGAACAGTCGAGTTGGAGATGCGGCCCCATCCCGAGCGTGCTCGATCCGCCGGAGCGGGACGCTCAAGAGTGAGCCCCCCGCCCGCGACAGGCGAGCGAACCGGCGGTGCGATGCGGATCGCCGAGGAGATCGACGCGCTCGACTCGCTCGCGATCCGGCCGTGCCGTATCTGGTATCGACCAGGCTCCTGGCCTCGGTGATTGCGATCGTCCCCCGGTACCTCGCGGGCCTGGCGGCGGACTACATCGCGGTGGAGACGTTCGTCCGGCTCTCCGGTGGTGATGATTCGGTCGGGACATACCGCACTACTTCGACCTGGTGCTCAGTGGCACCGATACTTTGTACTCCCTGCTCGAGATCGTCGTCTTCGTCACGATCACCACCACGATCCAGTGCTACTACGGCTATTACGCCCGCGGCGACCCCCAGGGTGTGCGGCGCGAACGCCGGAGGGCGGCGCCCGCGCGGCTGTCGCGCGGGCACCGCCCTCCGGGGTGAAACCTGTTTGCTAGGCGGTGATCTCGGAGCGGTCACCGCTCCAGAGGGTGTGGTACTTGCCGTCGGCGTCGATGCGCTCGTAGGTGTGGGCGCCGAAGAAGTCGCGCTGACCCTGGGTCAGGGCGGCGGGCAGGCGCTCGGCGCGCAGGGCGTCGTAGTACGAGAGCGAGGAGGCGAAGGCGGGCACCGGGATTCCGAGCAGGGTCGCGGTGGAGACCACCCGGCGCCAGGAGTCGATCGCGGTCTCGATGGCCTCGCGGAAGTACGGGGCCAGGATCAGGGACGGCAGCTCCGGGTTCTGCTCGTACGCGTCCTTGATGCGGTTCAGGAACCGGGCGCGGATGATGCAGCCGCCGCGCCAGATGGTGGCCAGGTCACCGGGATTCAGGTTCCAGTCGTATTCGGCGGAGCCGGCGGCGATCTGGTCGAAGCCCTGGGCGTAGGCGACGATCTTGGAGGCGTACAGCGCCTGGCGGATCGCCTCGGTGAATTCGGCGACGTCCGTGGGCTTGTCGGCCAGGTGGCCCGAGGCCAGCCCGACCGCGGCCTTGCGCTGGGCGCGCGAGCCGGACAGGGCGCGCGCGAACACGGCCTCGGCGATGCCGGTCACCGGAACGCCCAGATCCAGCGCGGACTTGACGGTCCAGCGACCGGTGCCCTTCTGCTCGGCGGCGTCGACGATCACGTCGACCAGGGCCTTGCCGGTCTTGGCGTCGACCTGGTTCAGCACCTCGGCGGTGATCTCCACCAGGTAGCTCTCGAGGTCGCCCTTGTTCCACTCGGTGAACACGTCCGCGATCTGCTTGGCGTCCAGGCCCAGCGCGTCCCGGAACAGGTTGTACGCCTCGCCGATGAGCTGCATGTCGGCGTACTCGATGCCGTTGTGCACCATCTTGACGAAGTGCCCGGACCCGTCGGGGCCGATGTGGGTGCAGCACGGGGTGCCGTCGACCTGCGCGGCGATGGACTCCAGCAGCGGGCCCAGCGATTCGTAGGACTCCTTGGGACCGCCGGGCATGATGGCCGGGCCGTTGAGCGCGCCCTCCTCGCCGCCGGAAATGCCCGCGCCGACGAAGTTCAGCCCGCGCGCGGCCATGGCCGCCTCGCGCCGGATGGTGTCGGTGTAGAGCGCGTTGCCACCGTCGATGATGATGTCGCCGGGCTCCATGGCGTCGGCCAGTTCCTCGATGACGGCGTCGGTGGCGTCGCCGGCCTTCACCATGATCAGGACGCGGCGCGGCTTCTCCAGCGCGGCAACGAACTCCTCGATGGTCTCGGTGCGCACGAAGTCGCCGTCGGCGCTGTGCTCGGCGAGCAGCGCGTCGGTCTTGGCGACACTGCGGTTGTGCAGCGCGACGGTGTACCCGTGCCGTGCGAAGTTGCGGGCGATGTTGCTACCCATGACCGCGAGACCGGTGACACCGATCTGGGCGCGCGCTGTCGAGGCCGCCATAGACTCTCTCCATTCGACTGATGTAGTTGCGTGACCGCCCGCAACCGAATGCGGCGGCGGCATCGGTGGAACTCCATGACGCCTGCGTCTTTTCTACCGGGTCGCCCGCGCGGGCGCGGAGACGGTCCCTTGTCCGCCCGTCGTCCGCGTAGCCTGTGAGCCATGCCTCTCGACCACGGCGACCCCGGTGACGCGCCTTCGACCCCGCAGCCACTGGCCCCGATAGCGAATACCGCCCGCCCCTCGGCCGCCGAAGAAGCTCGCACCATCGCCGAGGTCACCAATGCCGCGACCCTGGCGTCGCTGTCCGCCGACGGTGCGCCGTGGGCGTCCTTCGTGACCTACGGACTGCTGGACGGACAGCCGGTGCTGTGCGTGTCGCGGCTGGCCGAACACGGACGAAATCTCGCAAACGACCCGCGCGCGAGCCTGTCGATCGTCACCCCGGAGCTCCCCTCGGATCCCCTCGCCGCGGCACGGGTCACCCTGGCTGGTGTCGTCGAGCGCCCCGAGGGCGCGGAGGCCGAGGCGGCCCGCGCGGCCCATCTGGCAGCGGTCCCGGCGGCCAAGTACTACATCGACTTCAGCGATTTCACGGTCTGGGTCCTGCGCGTGGAGCGCGTGCGCTGGGTGGGCGGCTACGGCCGCATGGACTCGGCCACGGCCGCGGACTATCGCGCCGCCGCCCCCGACCCGGTCGCCCCCGGCGCGGGCCGCGCCATCACGCACCTGAACGACGATCACGCCGATGCCCTCCTGGACATGGCCCGCGCCCGCGGCGGCTACCCGGACGCCACCGCCGCGGTCTGCGAGGTGGCCGACCGCTACGGCCTGGACCTGCGCGTCACCACCCCGCGCGGCATCGCGGTCACCCGCATCGGCTACCTGTCCCCCATCGATACCCTCGCCGAACTCCGTTCGGCCACCGTCGATCTGGCCCGCGCCTCGCAGGCGGGGTAGCCGAACCACCAACCTGACCGGGCGGCATGCCCGGTCAGGGCCCGCTGCCGATCGTTCGATTCGAATCGACAACCGGGGGCACGGTCCTCGTCCAGCACGCGGCGTTTCCCGGCCCACCGCTGCCGGCGAACCCGGACCGTGACGGCATCGGGCGGTACGCCGTGTGCCCGCGGGTTCTCCGGCCACCCTCGTCCCCCGTTGGCGAGTTGGTTGGACTGCGACTGAAACGTGTTATAGTCAGACCCTTCGCACAGGGCTTTGCGCAGCCCTGCATTCACCTACCGGATTTCTCCGGAATTGCCATTCGAGCATTGCCGAATAACGCTGTCGCACTGCACTGTCGATGCCGCCGCAATGCACTGCCGAATTCTCGCAAGCAATTTTTCGAAAACCTGGACGCACGCCCAGTTTCACCTGTTTACTAGGTCCCCGGGTGGCCCGAATCACCCCCGAGTTTCCGCAGAACTCGGCAGCTTTGTGGTGTCCCGTGAGCGCTGCGGGACGAAGAGGAGAAAGAATGTTCCGAACTCATCGGATCGCCGCACTCGCAGCGTCGGCCGCCATGGTTTCTGCGGGCTTGACCGTCGGTGTCAGCGCGGGCACCGCCGCGGCCGCCGAGGGCTGCGAGGTGCGCAGCTACCAGACCAAGCAGGACATCAGCACGGTCGGTATCAAGCACATCTACGAGAAGATCGCCAGCGCCGAAACCATCGGTGTCGGAACGACGGTGACCTACACGATCATCATCGGCACGACGAGCATCGGCAATCCGTACGTCAACACCATCACGGACTTCCCGCCGTCGGGCTTCGGCTCGCCGATCAAGACCACCATCACCGCGTACCACGTGGTCGGCGGACAGCGCACCGAAGAGGTCACCGCCAGCCCCAACGCGGGCGGCTGGAAGGTCACCAACACCGGCTGGTTCGTCAACTCCGGCAACCCGCTGACCATGAACATCACCTACTCGGTGCCCGGCAACCTGCCCAAGGGCCAGCAGATCACCAGCGGTGGCGTGGGCGTGGCCGGCACGGTCGGCGTGAGCAACGAGATGCCGGATCTGACCGCCTGCTTCACGACTCGCGCGCCCAACGCGGGCGAGGGCGTGGTCGGCAGCCTGGGCAACAACGGCCTGGGTTCCTCGGACGGGCAGCTCAGCTCGACCGGCTCCTTCAGCGATGTCATCGCCGATGTGATCAAGAAGTACATCGGTAGCTGATCGCCACCGGCGGCCGGTGTCCCCCGGGGGACACCGGCCG
>NZ_JBEXUS010000171.1:0-11570 GCF_040614455.1 Nocardia sp. NPDC005978 | reverse complement strand
TTCCTATCTCTGTGTTTCTTCCACACGTGTGCGCGCCGGGTTCGAATGAACCCGGCGCGCTTTGTCTTTGCCCGGCTTGTCTTTGCCCGGCCGGTGGTGGTTCAGGCGTCCAGGACGCGGACCTTCCGGTCGACGACGGGTGGTTCGACGGACCAGGGGAAGTTGATCCAGCGATCGGTGTGCTTCCACACGTATTCGCAGTCGACCTCGGAGCGGGGTTTCTGGTAGATGACCGCGCAGCGGACTTCGGCGACGTGGTCCTGGCAGAAGTCGCGGACGAGTTTGAGGGTGGCGCCGGTGTCGGCGACGTCGTCGGCGACCAGGACTGTCGCGCCGGTGAGGTCGACGGCGCTGGGTACGGGGGGAAGCATGACCGGCAGGTCGAGGCGTTGGTCGACGCCGGTGTAGAACTCGACGTTCATGACGTGCAGGTTCTTGACGTCGAGGGCGTAGCCGAGGGATCCGGCTACGAAGAGGCCGCCGCGGGCGATGGAGAGGATGAGGTCGGGCTCGAATCCGTCCTTGGCGATGGTGTGCGCCAATTCCCTTGCGGCGGTGCCGAATAGTTCCCAGCTGAGTTCTTCGCGGTCGCTCATGGTGCTCCGTCCCTGTCCCGGACCGATTGACCAGGAGATCATACGAGTGCGGGTGGGCGCTCGGATGCTGATCGGTTGCAGTGTCCGGGTTTTCGGGTCGGTTCGGTGTGTCGGCTACGGCTGGTGGGTGATGGTGTACCAGAGCAGGCCGAGGGTGGCGAGGCCGAAGAGCGGTACGAGGATGAGGGTTTCCATCTTGTTGCCGGTGCGGTCGATGATGGGGATGCGGGTGCGGATGTCCAGGGGCCAGAGCAGGCGGCAGCCGCGGTCGGTGAGGCAGTCGCCGAGGATGTGGGCGAGTGCGCCGAGGCCGACGGAGAAGGGGAGCCAGGCGGGTTTGTCGCTGATCCAGTAGTCCATGACGAAGGTGCCGCTGGCGGCGAGGGCGATATGGGTGCCCCAGGCTTTGGGGCCCTCGCCGGAGGGTGCCAGGTGCAGTGCGCGCACGGCCAGGGCGAGCAGGAAGAAGACCAGGGCGAGGGTGAAGTAGCGGCCGATCCAGTGCAGTCCGGCCCAGGTGCCGACGGTGACGAGGGCGACGAACAGGAAGGAGTGGGTGCCGTGGCGGTGCCCGCCGGATATCCACGAGATGAATTTGCAGGCGGCGTGGGAGACCGGTCCCAGGACGTGGGAGATGGTTCCGTTGGGGTGGTCCGCGTCCGGGAGCAGGGCGGCGCCGGCGGTGAGCAGGGCGCCCATGACGAGGTCGACGGGGCGGATGTTGCCCATTTGGCTTGCGGGATAGGTCAATACGGTGAGCGGTAGCGCGGCGGCGGCTGCTGACCAGGCGAGCGCGCCGCTGGTGGCGTGTGAATGTCCTAGCACCACAATGAGATTAACCGTCATTTGGGCTGGTGTTCAACTTTGTGGTGATGCTGATGGTATGTGGTAGCAGGGGTTTCGTGTGCCGGGGACTGGGCAGGGCGGGCGGGAGCGGACCCGCCGGTGGGGGTGGCGGGCGGTGAAATAGTCTCGGGGGAGATTGCGCTTTCCGCTCAGAGAGGAACGGACATGTCGGTTGCGTCCGCGGTGAAGGATCAGATCCAGCAGATCGGCGGGGGGTTCATGTTCTCCCGGGAGGCGAAGGCGTTCGCCGCGTCGACGGGCGTGCCGGGGTTCCTGCCGGGGTACACCCGGGGCCGGGGTGGGGTGCTGGGTGATGTGGACGCGGATGTGGTGGCGGCGGCGTTCGGGTTCTTCCCGCCGGCGGCGGTGCGTACGGCGTGGGAGGCGACGGCGGGGGTGCCGGCGGCCAAGGGGGCGCAGGGGTATCTGCTGGCGTGCCAGGATTTCGGGCGGCGCAAGCTGGCTGGGTTCGAGCCGGTGGAGCGGTTGGCGGAGTTGCTGGAGCGGGTGGCCGATGGGGCGTCGGTGGCGGGAGTGCCGTTGTTCGCGGGGTGGCGGGCGTTGCCGCGGGCGCAGGATGCGCCGGCGCGGGTGGCGCACGCTGTGCAGGCGTTGCGGGAGTTGCGGGGTGGTTTGCATTTGATGGCGGTGCGGTCGAGTGGTCTGTCGCCGTTGCAGGCGGTGTTGATCGCGGGGTCGCCGTTGAGTTCGGGTCCGGATCAGGCGCGCGGGTACGGGTGGGGTGAGCCGTTCGAGGAGATCACGGCGGATTTGAAGGGGCGGTGGGTGCAGGCGGAGACGATTACCGATGATTTGATCGCGCCGGCGTTCGCGGTGCTCGATGATCGGGAGGCGCAGGAGTTGGTGGGGTTGCTGACCGCCTGTCACAGTGCGGTTTTCGCGCGGCGCTGAGCCGCAGGGGCGTTCGGGTGTGGCAGGCTCGCCGGTCAGTGGGGGCTGCCGCGCCCGGGTGTGAAGGGGTTCCGCGTGGACAACGATCGTGTGGTGGCGACGGTGCTGGGGTATCCGGGGGTGCGCAGCGTGTGGGAGGAGCGGGCGAACGCGCCGTTCCGGTTGGCGTATCTGCTCGATATTCCGGCGCGTAGTCCGCATGCGGTGGTGGTGTTGCGGCAGGTGCTGGATTTGTTTCTGGAGCACGCGCAGGTGCCGGGGCTCGGTGATGTGGCGGGGTTGAACGAGCAGACGAGTCTGCTGGCGTCGAATGCGGTGCCGGTGGAGCGGGAGTTCGTGCGGGCGGCGGCGGCGGGGTTCGTGGTCGATGATGCCGCGGATCCGGCGGGGGAGATTTTCGCTATCTGCAGTGCGGCGTTGCGGTATCTGTTCGCGTCGGTGATCGTGGCGCGCGGTGATGTGGATGCGCGGCTGGGTGTTTCGGGGTTCGTGCCGCGGGGTGCGGGTGGGGGTGCGTTGCGTTCGACCGGGGATGTGGCTGCGGCGTTTCTGTCGTTTCCCGATGTCGGGGCGATTCGGGTGGATCCGCGGGTGGCGGCGGTGCGGTTGTCGTATGTGCTGGGGGTTCCGGCGTCGACGCCGGAGTCGGTGCTGGTGTTGAGCCGGGTGTTGCAGTTGTTCGTGGAGGAGACGCCGCGGGTGCCGGAGTTGTCGGATATGGCGGCGATGGTGCGTGAGACGGGGCGGATCGCGGGGACGGCGACGCCGTTCGACGCGGAGTTCCGGTTCGCGGCGGCACAGGGTTTCGATGTGGCGGACGCGCCCGATGTGGCGGAGGCGGTGTGCCTGGTGTGTGATCGGGTGGCGCGGTTTCTGTTCAAGGCGGTGATCGTGGCCCGGGGTGAGACGGATCGTTTTCTGGAGGGTGTGTCGTGAGTTCACGGGTGGCGCGGTTGCGGGCGTTGATCGAGCATCCGGCGACGGGTGCGGGTGAGCGGGCGGCCGCGCAGCGGATGCTGGATCGGATCGCAGGCGCGGCGGTGCGGGCCGATGCGGCTGATCGGGCGTACGGGTCGCGGTATGCGCGGGCGGGCAGGCATGCGGGTCTGACGGAGATCGCGGAGTTGGTGCGCGCCGATATCGCGTTCGCGCGGGTGGTGTTCACCGAGCCGGTGGCCGCGGATGCGGTGGCGGTGTTCGATCCGATTCGGGACGCGCCCGCCGAGATCGGCTATCGGGTGACGGGCCTGCCGGAGCAGAACAGCATCGTGGTGGAGCTGGATTCGGTTCCCCCGCACTGGGGTTGGACCGCCGAGGGGGCACCGAGCGCGGCGTTGACGGGGTTGGCGCGGGCGCTGGCGGAGATCATGAATTCGTACAACCATGAGGGTGCGGTGATCGGTACGCGGTTCTTCGCCCGGGTGCGGGCCGGGGAGCGCACGCTGATCTGGTGAGGTCGTGGAACGCGAACAGGAGTGCGTATGTCGGAGGCCGGGGTGCTGCGGATCGCGCAGCTCAATATCGGGTCGTTGCTCGAGCCGAAGTGGGAGCAGCGCCGGCACGAGGTGCTGGCGTGGTTCGAGCGGCTCGATCCGGACGTGGTGTGCCTGCAGGAGGTGTGGGAGGACGTCACCAAGCCCGAGGAGAGCAATACCGGGCGCTGGCTGGTGGAGAACGCGGGCGCGGGGCGCTGGCACTGGTGTTTCGGCGGGTATCCGTTTCCCGAGGATGCCTGGCACGACCGGAATCTGCGGTTCGGGTCGGCGATTCTGAGTCGCTGGCCGATCGAGCGGTCCGAGGTGCTGGCGTTGCCGGGGGATCCGGCGCCGCGGGACCCGCATCCCTCCTATCGCATGCAGGCCGAGCTGTTGTACGCGCGCACCGGCGGGATCGATGTGTTCAGTACGCATTTGGCGCCGCCGCCCGCGCAGGCGTATCAGCGGGTGCAGCAGGTGCTGGCCATCGACGACGCGATCACCGCCCGGCACGATCGCACGGTGACCGCGTTGCCGCCGATCCTGTGCGGGGATTTCAACGCCAAACCGCTCTCGGACGAGATCCGGTTCCTGCAATCCAATGCCGTGCTGGAGGGGCGCAGCACCTCGTTCCAGGACGCGTGGTCGCTGCTGCGCCCGCAGGAGGTCGGCTACACCTATGACCCGCTGAGCAATCCGCAGGCGCGGTTCCTGAACGTGCCACCCCAGCGCATCGACTACGTGTTCGTGGGTGACCCGTTCCTGCGTCCGGAGGGTGCGGGCCGGATCCTGAGCGCGGACCTGGCTTTTCACGAGCCGTTGACCGGGATCATCGCCAGCGACCACTACGGGCTCGTGGTGGACGTGCGGTGGCCGCAGCGGCCGTGAGCGCGGCGCGCACCCGGTATTCACGCGCGGGTCGCGCTCGCGTGGGTGCGAACCTCTAGCATGCGAGGCGTGGGCGGGCGATGGGTGCGGATTCTGGTGTGTGCGAGCGTGCTCGCCGCCGCGGGCTGCGTGGGCGCGGTCGATCGCGCCGATTTCGAGGAGCGGATGCGAGCACGCGGCGGGGGATTGGTGAGTGCGCTGCCGCTGGGGGCGATCAGCGCCCTGTCCCAGCGTCTGGGCGTCCCCGAGGTGCAGGCCACCGTGCTCGTGCTGACCGCGCCCGATTCGGCGAATTTCCGGGTGGTGCTGGCCGATCAGCCGCCGCAGGTGACCGCGTTCCTGGCCGAGCACGATCTCACCTCGCGCGAGGCGGCGGTGTGGCTGCGGGTGCGCACCGATCGCCGGCTCGACGACTACGCGTACCTGTACGGCACGCTCGGCCCGGGTGATCCGGTGCGGGTGTCCGCGCGCGAGGATCTGGACGCGGACAGCTTCACCCTGAACACCGTCGCGGGCCTGTCGCGGATCGAGGAGATCGTCGACACCGCGCTGGCGCGCAGCGAACTCGACGGCGCGCACGTGCCGGTGATCGTGGTCGCCCGCTTCGACGGCGATATCCGCATCGTCGCCAATGTCGTCTCGTCCCGGGCCGAGATCATCGCCGAATTCGACGAGACCGGGCAGTTCACCCGGATCAGGCCGGTGTAGCGCCGTGCGCAGGCTCCTGCTCGCCGCGGCCGGTACCGCCGCCATCGTCGCCATGATCAGCATCGTCATCCCGCTGGCGATCTGGCCCGGGGAAGCGAAACTGACCGCGCCCCTGTTCTGCTCGGCCCCCTACACCGAACCCATGGTCGTCTCGGACACCTGGCACGACTCCGAGGGCACCTCCACCAACTACACGCTGTACTGCGTGGGCGAGCGCGGCGCGTACACCGATGAAGGGTTCGCCCGGCCCATGCTGGTCATGATCGGCGCCCACGCGCTGATCGTCGCGGCCCTGGTGGTCGCGATCGGACTGCCCGCCCTGCGCCGGTCCCGCCCGCGCGCCGACACGCCCCCGGGGGCCATCGAATACTGAGCGAATCCGTTTGTCCCCGAACACGACCCGCCGCGGTTTGATACTGTGCGCCCAGCAGTGGGGTTCGCGGATGGGATGGTCCGGCATGGCGTTCAGCCTTATCGACAGCGGCGAGGACGACGAGCGGGGGCAGCGGCGTGACACCGTCTCGGTGTCGGTGTCGATCACCGTGTCCGCGACGATGAGCGTGTCCGCGAACTCGGTTCACCAGGTCACCGGATCCCCGGTCACGCCCGCCGAACTCACCGCGGTCACCACCACCGCGCCCACGCCCCACACCCCGCCACCGGCGCTCGCACCGGCCCCGGCGCCCGCCCCGGCGGCGACGACCTCCGCGGCCACCGGCCCGTACGTGGTCATGACCCTGGACCGCGGTCTGCTCCCGCACAGCCTCGAATTCAGTGTCGACTGGCCACATCGCGTGCCGGCCAAAGATGTCGGGTCCGCGCTCTACGAGGCGTATCGCACCGCCCTGACCACCCACACCGCGCACGCCTCGGACGAGCTCGGCCGCCGCCGCCATCGCCGCCGCCCGGCCCGCCATTCACCCGATCACCGGCTCACCCTGCGCGATCAGACGATCATGCTGCTCGAGACCACCACCTGGAACAAGTACTGCCGCCTGCAGGACGAGCTGCTCTCGGACGGGCAGTACCTGATGAACGGGGCCGCCACCCAGTACGGGCGCGCGGTGGTCGCGGTGTCCGGTAATCGCGACGCGATCCACGCCATCGAGGTCGCCCCCACCTGGCCCGGCTGCGCGGACCCGTACGCCCTGGAAACCGAACTCATGTGGTGCGCGGACCGCATCCGCGCCCTGCGCCCCAAGTTCGCCGCCCAGCACGATTGGTCCGCCCACACCGACGACGAACTCCTCGAGCTGCAACAGCGCCACCGCCGCAAGCTGATCGAGCTCAGCGCCCGCTGAACCCCCGGCCCGCCCCCCCGTAGCTCGCACGCAGGCACAGCCAGGAGACCAGGTCACCCCCGCTGTGAGTGCGGTCTGCCGCGTATTCGATTCGCGGACAACAACGGAGCTCGAGCGGCAGATCGCCGAGCTCACCGCCGGCGCGGGTGTGGACATCACACTGAACTCGGCGCACGCGCTCCAAGCACTCCGGTCGCAGTGAGCCGCGCCCGGCCGTCGAGGCTCTCGCCGCTGCCGGGTTCATCCCCGCCTACCGAATCCGCGCCGGCCGTTCGTCGAACGAACCCGCCATCGGTCGAC
This sequence comes from Nocardia sp. NPDC005978, assembly GCF_040614455.1. Classification (NCBI taxonomy): domain Bacteria; kingdom Bacillati; phylum Actinomycetota; class Actinomycetes; order Mycobacteriales; family Nocardiaceae; genus Nocardia; species Nocardia sp. NPDC005978. Next base: position 4,544 of record NZ_JBEXUS010000171.1, on the reverse strand, counting down.
AGACGTGCACCGGCGGGTGACCGGTGGGCTTCGGGACAGCTGCGCCGGTCGCGCCCGGCCGGACCGCTCCGGCCCCGAGGGGCCGGAACGGCCGTTGATGTGCGGCGTCGTCAGTCGTGGGCGAGCGCGGGTACCAGTGTCGGGGTGGGGGATTCGGCCGTGGGCTTCGGGGTGGGGGACGGGCGGGTGGTTTCCTCGGGCAGCATGCGGTGCAGCTGGTTCAGGCCGTAGCGGGCCAGGTCGGGCATGACGCGGTTGAACCAGATGCTCAGGGCGCCGTGCAGGTTCTCCAGGTGGGCGGGGCGGTCGATGATCGCGTCGGTGAGCATGTTCGCCGCGGCCGCGGTCGACAGGGCCTTGTAGCCGTTCCAGCCCAGGGCCGCGCTCATGTCGGTGGCGACCAGGGGAATGCGGACGTCGGTGAAAAGGACACCGTCGCCGTGGCATTCGTTGGCGGCGATGCGCATGACCGCCTCGAGGGCGGCCTTGGATCCGACGTAGGCCGAGAAGCGGGGGATATCGGTGATCACCCCGAGCGAGGAGCTGGACACGATGTGGCCGGACCCGCGCCGGCGCATCTCGGGCAGCAGGCGCAGCATGAGCCCGACGGGCCCGAAGTAGTTGATGCGCATGGTGCGCTCGAAATCGTGCAGGCGATGCTCGGATTCGGCGACCGAACGCCAGATCGAGCGGCCCGCGTTGTTGACCAGGATGTCCGGCGCCCCGAATTCGATCAGCACCTGGTCGGCGAGCTTGTCGATGCCCTCGGCGGTCGAGAGATCGCTGGGGAGTGCGTGGGCCTTGCCGCCCTGTGCTTGGATCTCGGCGACCAGTTGATCCAGTTCGCTGATCCGGCGCGCGGTCACGATCACCGTCGCGCCCGCGGCGGCCACCCGCAGCGACAGTGCCCGGCCGATGCCGCTCGAGGCCCCGGTGATGAGAACGGTCTTGCCGGCCACGCGATCGGCCAGGGTCGGGCCGAACGGCAGGGGGATGCGGTGCGGCATGGTCAGGGCGTTGACCACCTGCCGGGTTACCTCGTGCTGAACTTTTGCGAGCGTCTTACCGATTCCGAACATCCCACACACCGCTTCCCGACTCGAATTCCTCTGCGGGACGATGTTATTCGACCGTGACATCGGGTGCCGGGCCAGCGATGTGCATGATCGGCCAACCTTCGGGATCGCAGGTTTGGGGGTGGGGGTTTCTGGCTACTTTGAAGGCCGATCGAGCGGTGATGCAGAGTTGCAGTCGATGCAACGACGGGTGAACGCCGCAGTGGCGCAAGGGAACCCGGGACCGGGGCATACGGGGTTGATAACTGTGGGGGTGCCGCCACCGGCTTAACTTGACATAATGTTGATTATCGGTACTTTTACGGCGGCGGCACAGGCTTGTTGATCTTGTTGTGTGACAGCCGTATTCGCGCGTCAACCCCGCTCCGAGGGCTCCGGGACTCCCCGTCGCCGGCGTTCGTGCGTGCGCGCGGGTGTGCGTGTTCACCTGTCCCCGGGGTGTTTTCCCGGCACCGGAAAATTGTTTGCGCGACCCCGCTGGCTCGTAGGAAATTTTCCGGTTTCGTCCGAATTGGGTCGAAATCGCCCCCTCGGGGTCCAATCATGGTGTCGCGGTGGATTATCGGCGGCTCCCCCGGGTCCCGGTGGGTCAGGTAGAAACGTCACTGTGACGAATTAATGGGTGACCCCGGGTGCCGTATCTCCGGTTTCCGGTGCTGTGGATGCTGGACGTTTGCGAAAATGCCTCTATGACGGACGGACTGGGGCAACGGCGTTCCATCACCAGCGCGCTGCTCATCGCGGAGTTCGCCGTCGAACGCGGCGTGCAGCCCGCACAGCTGTTGCACGGCACCGGAATCGCCCGCGAGATGCTCGACGACCCGACCGCCGAGATCACCCGCGCCCAGGAGATCGGGCTGCTCGAGAACGTGGTCGCCGCACTCGGTGACGAACCCGGGTTCGGGTTGTTCGCCGGCATTCGCTCGCACCTGGCCAATCACGGGGTGTGGGGATTCGCGATCATCAACAGTCCGACCGTACGCAGCGCGGTCGAGGTGTTCGTGCAGTACAACGATCTCTCGTTCAGTGTGGCGCGGTTCCGGGCGCACAACGAGGGCTCGGAGATCTGGCTGGTGCGCGATGACACCGCGGTGCCGCCGCGGATCCGCCGCTTCGCCCTGGAATGGGATCTGGCCACGTTCGCGACCATGCAGCGCGATTTCTTCCTGACCCCGATCCCGGTGCGGGTGGAGATCGCCATCGAGGCCCATCCCATGTACGAGATGTTCAACCTGCTCAACGGGGTCGCCGAGGTGAGTTTCTCCGCCCCGTGCACGATTCTGAAGTTCGCGCGCGGGGCCCTGGATCTGCCGCTCCCCCAGGCCAATTCGCTGTCCGCGGCCTACTACGAGAAGAAATGCATGGAGCTGCTGCAATTGCGGCGGTCCCGGGGCGGGGTCAGCGGTCAGGTGCGGGCGCTGCTGATTCACCGCTCCGGGGTGGCCTCGCAGCCCGAGGTCGCCGATGCGCTGAACTTGAGTGTGCGCACGCTGCGCCGCCGCCTGGCACAGGAGGGCACCACCTTCCGTGAGCTCAGTGACGAGACCTCGGCGTTGCTGGCCGAGCAACTGCTCGCGGCCGGGTTGACCGCCGAGCAGACCTCGACCCGGCTCGGGTACTCGAGCGGGTCGGCGTTCGCGGCGGCGTTCCGGTCGTGGAAGGGTCAGACCCCGCACCAGTACGCGCGCGATGCACGGGCCGCACCTCGGTGAGGGACCGCTCCCCCGGGCTCGAAGAGAAGGAAACCCCAGGTCAAAGCGTCACAGTGACGTATAGGCCTGGGGTCGGTGGATCATCGGCCGCCGCGCCGTTCGCTGTCCGCGGCCTACTGCGAGAAGAAACCGCGCCGCGGTCTCGAGTATCCCCGAACGGACGCCCGCGGCCCTCGGGACGCCCGCGACCCCCGGGATGACCACGACCACCGTGCCGTCGAGGTCCTTGCCGAACCGGGCGCCGGGGTGCGCGCCCGATGCGGAAACCGCGGATCCGTCAGGTGCGGGCGCCGGTGTGGCAGGGCGTGAAATTCGCTGGGCGAGCGGAGTTTTGGTGGGCTAGCCTGCCGCTCATGACAGCCAAGAACAATTCCTATCTCGATCAGGTCGTCGCGCAGCAGGCGGTGTTGGAGGAGAATCTGCGGTCCGCTCCGGTCGCGGGGGCCGCGGGTGGTTCGGGCGGGCGGGGTGTGCTGGCCAAACGGGCCGGGCGGGCGGGTCCGGCGCGCGAGACGCCGGTGCAGGGGCCGGTGGATGTGCGGATCACCGGGTTCTGGCGGTGGCAGACGGTGCTGGTGCCGCCGAACGCGTTCGTGGTCCATACCCGGCGCGGGCGCAAGGAGCCGTTGCACATCGGGCTGGGGGTCTCGTTCCGGTTCGATCCGGGCGCGGATTCGTATCTGGTGGTGCCGGGCGCGATTCAGACGATCCTGATCAATGCCTACTGCATCTGCAAGGAATTGCAGGGCGTGCTCGTGCAGGGGTACGTGCAGTGGATCATCGACGATTTCGCCACCGCGTACCGCAAGCTCGACTTCTCCGACGCGGAGGATCCGATGCGGCTGGTGAACGTGCAGTTGCGGGAGCAGGCCGAGGCCGCGATCAAGGACAAGGTGTCCACGATGGCGGTGCGCGATGTGCTCAGCGACAAACAGCCCATCATCGAGGAATTGACCGCGCGCCTGCGCACGGTGGCCGAGGGGTCCGGCGAGCCCGCGGCCCGCGACGATCGCGGGCTGGGGTTGCGGATCGTGACCGTGCAGATCAAGGAGGCGGTGGTCAGTTCGACCACGCTGTGGGAGAACCTGCAAAAGCCCTATCGCAGTGATCAGAACCGGGTCGCGCGCCTGGCCGAGCTCGAGGCGCAGGAGGCGGTGTCGATGCGGGAGCTGACCGCCGCGCGCACCGCCGAGGAACGCCGGATCGAGAACGAGCGTGAGCTGGCGGCCCTGCGTGACCGGCACGAGGCCGCCCGGTTCGATCGTGAGACCGCCGAGCGGTTGCGCCGCACCGGGCGCACGCACGCCGATGAGCGGGCGGTGGCGGATCTTGCGCAGGAGGCGGCGCTGCACGCGTTGCGGCTCGAGCGCGACCTGCACGCGGAGCGGGCGGAGAACACGCGTCTGCAATCGGAGTTGCGCCGCCAGGAGCTCGAGGCCGAGCTCGCGCTGGAGGCGGCGCGGGTGCGGGCCGCGCACGAGCAGGCGCTGCTGGGGCTCGAGCGGGAGCGGATCACGGTCGAGAACGCGAATCTGCGCAATGCCAGCAGTATTCAGGCCGAGTTGGTGGGTGCGCTGCCGGCGATCGTGGACAATCTGCCCGCCCCGCACGAGCTCAGGTCGGTGCAGATCGGCGGGGACACCCTGGGTTTGAGCGGGTTGCTGGCGCAGGTGAGCGCGATCGTGGACACCGTGCGCGGGCCGGGCGCCTCCTGAGCCGAATGTGCGTCGTGCCGGCCACCCGCCCTGGTGGCCGG